>CAYTEX010000033.1:4695-8940 GCA_964437015.1 uncultured Clostridium sp.
TAAAAAGCTAAATATCCCTATTGGTGTTTATGTTTATAATTATTGTAATTCAGAAGAAAGTGCAAAAGCTGGTGCAAAATGGGTAATTGATAAATTACAAAATAAAGAACTAGAACTTCCTGTTTATATAGATATGGAAGATGATACTATCCAAAATCTTGGAAAAGAAAAATTAACAAATATTTGTATTGCATTTAATACAGAAATTGAAAAGACAGGACTTGGGGCAGGTGTTTATGCTAATTTGTATTGGTATAATAATTATTTAAATAAAGAAAAAATCAAAAAACTTTATACAACTTGGATTGCTCATTATACAACTGGTGTAGATAAATATAAGGGTGAATATGATATGTGGCAAAGTTCTTCAACTGGTAAAATTAGTGGAATTTCAAGTGATGTAGATACAGATTATTTATATAGAGATTTAATATCTCAAATTGGTAACATTAAACCTACAAATCCAGATGATGAAATTTTAAAATTAGCAAATGAAGTTATCTCTGGAAAATACGGAAATGGAGAAGCAAGAAAAAAAGCCTTAGGAGACAAATATGCTAAAGTTCAAGCTAAAGTAAATGAACTTATGGCACAAAGGAATGAAATTAGATATACTGTAAAAAAAGGTGATACTTTATCTGAAATAGCTTTAAAATTTGGTACAACTGTAAATGCAATCGCTAAGAAAAATAATATAAAAAATGTTAACAAAATTTATGTTGGGCAAGTTTTAAAAATTTAACGTGCAAAAAAGGACCGGGTCCCAAATTACACATGTAAAAAAGTACCCGGTCCCAAATTGAAAAAAAGGGACCTGGTCCCAATTTTAACACTATTTTCTTTTTACATTTATATCTCCAAAAAGTCTGTCTTGTTCAGTTTGAACTTTTTCTCTTCTAGATAATTCTAGAAGACCAGAAAATGCTGTTACAACTTCTTGACTACTTACTCTTTTTATTGAGAACAATTTGTTAAACACAAATTGTTTGTTTTTTATTAGTTCTCTATACATTTGCTTTACTTTGCTAAGAACTGTAACTGTTTCTGTTATTGCAATTTTTTCAATGTTTTTTGCATTTTCATTTACTTTTTCTTTATTTTTTAGCCATAGTTTTTCATACAAATCAGGTATAATATTTTCTTCATATTTTTCTTCTAATTTTTGTTTAGGAAGTATAATTGCTTCTTGAACTTTATAGAATCTTTTTGAATTTTTTTCAAAATTTTCTCTTAATTTGATAGTTATATCTTTATACTTTTTATATTCGATTATTCTTCTTATAAGCTCTTCTTCTGAGATTTCCTCTTCTTCTTCATTTTTGCCTGGTAATAGTTTTCTTGACTTTATATATAATAAAGTAGATGCTAAACTTAAAAATTCACTTGCTAAATCTAAGTTTAGCTCTTGAGCTTTATTTATATATTCTAAGTATTGATCTGTTATTTCGTCTAATTTTATGTCATAAATATCCATTTTATTTTTTTCTATTAAACTTAATAATAAATCAAGTGGTCCTTGGAAATTCTCTATTTTAATCGCGTACCTATTTGTTTCTAAATTAAGTATAGCCATTTTTTTCTCCATTTTTATTTTCTTGAGTTATGAAATTGGAAGAAAGAGGTCAGATGTCAGACATCCTACTTCCTACCTCTTATCTCTTACTTCAAACTTTTAATCATTATCATTATTATCATTACTATCATTGTTATCGTCATTTTCTTGTACTTCTGCTCTTTTTTCTCTAAGCTCATTCATAGCTAAATTTATTCTACCTTGATTGTCTATTTCTGTAACTTTTACAGTTACTTTTTCTCCAATTTGAAGGTAATCTTCTATTCTTCTTATATGTTCTTTAGCTATTTTTGAAATGTGAAGTAATCCTTCTCTTCCTTGTCCTAGATCTACAAATGCTCCATATGATGCTATTCTTGTAACTGCTCCGTAATAAATTCCACCAACTTCAATTTCACGAACAATATCTTCTATCATATCTAAAGCATCATAAGCTTTTTCACTATTTTGTCCATAAATAAATACTTGTCCATCTTCTTGAATGTCAATTTTTACACCTGTTTCATCTATAATTTTATTTATTACTTTTCCACCAGTTCCAATTACATCTTTAATTTTTTCAACTTTAATCTTTGTTGTAATTATTTTTGGTGCATATGTTGAAATTTCTTTTCTTGGTTCTGCTAGAACAGGTTTCATAATATCATTTAATATATATTCACGAGCTTTTTCAGTTCTAGCAAAAGCTTCTTTTATAATATCATAAGATAATCCATCAACTTTTATATCAACTTGTATTGCAGTAATTCCTTTTTCTGTTCCTCCAACTTTAAAGTCCATATCTCCAAAGAAGTCCTCTATTCCTTGAATATCTGTCATCATAACATAATTTTTTTCGTCATCTGGATCTGTAATTAAACCTGTAGAAATTCCTGCAACTGGTCTTTTAATTGGAACACCTGCATCCATTAAGCTTAGTGTACTTGCACATATACTTCCCTGTGATGTTGAACCATTAGATGATAGTATTTCTGAAACAACTCTTATACTATATGGAAAATCTTCAACAGATGGAAGTACTGGTATTAGTGCTTTTTCTGCAAGAGCTCCATGTCCTATTTCACGTCTTCCTGGTCCACGAGATGCTCTTGCTTCTCCAACTGAGTATGCTGGGAAGTTATATTGATGCATATAACGTTTTTCTGTTTGTGTATCTATTCCGTCTAATTCTTGTTCTTCACTAACCATTCCTAAAGTTGTTACAGACATAACTTGTGTTAGTCCTCTTGAAAACATTGCACTACCATGTGTTCTTGGAAGAAGTCCTACTTCACATGAAAGAGGTCTTATTTCATCTAAAGTTCTACCATCAACACGTGTATGATCATAGAAGATCATATCTCTAACTGTCTTTTTCTCTAACTTATATAGAGCTTCTCCAATAGCTGCCTTGTCTTCTTCTTGTTTTTCTTCTCCAAATTTTTTAATATATGCTTCATTTACTTTTTCTGTAAGTTTTGTAATGTTGTCATCTCTAACTTGCTTGTCTTTTTCTGTAACTGCTTTTTTCATGTCTTTTGCAAATTTCTTTTCAATAAATTCATATATTTTTTTATCAACTTCAAAAGATTTATATTCAAATTTTTTCTTTCCTATTTCTTTTTTCATTTTAGAAATAAATTTACAAATCTTTTTAATTTCTTTGTGTCCTTCTTTAATAGCTTTAAGCATAACATCATTTGGAATTTCATTTGCACCAGCTTCTATCATTGCAATTTTATCTGCTGTTCCAGCAACTGTTAAAGTTAAGTCACTAACTTTTCTTTGTTCTTCTGTTGGATTTATAATAATTTCGCCATCAACTAAACCAACGTTTACAGCAGCTGTAGGTCCTCCCCAAGGGATATCTGAAATAGAAAGTGCTGCTGAAGCTCCTATCATTGCAGCTACTTCTGGTGAATTATCTTGATCTACAGATAATACTGTTGCAACTACTACAACATCATTTCTAAAGTCTTTTGGAAATAGTGGTCTAAGTGGTCTGTCTATTGCTCTTGATGTAAGAATTGCTTTATCAGAAGGTTTTCCCTCTCTTTTTGTATATGATCCTGGTATTTTTCCAACTGAATATAGTTTTTCCTCAAAATCTACTGATAGTGGAAAAAAGTCTATTCCATCTTTTGGTTCTTTAGATGCTGTTACATTTACCATAACAACAGTATCCCCATATCTTACTAACACACTACCATTGGCTAAACTTGCCATTTTTCCTGTTTCGATAGTTAATTTTCTTCCTGCTAATTCTGTTTCATAAATTTTATACATTTTAAATTCCTTTCATTTTTCTATTTATATGTTTTTTTTGACACCAGTTTTTTTAGGTTGTTTTTATTAGTATGTAACCTCTATAATATGTTTACTAAAATAATTTAAGCATATTATACAAGCTACACTTAAACTAATAATAAACCTAATTATTTTTGAACTAATTGTTCTTGATTTAAACAAATTGATTGTTATTTTACAATAAAACAAGGGGCCATTGAGTTACTAAGCCCCTTTTTAATTATTTTCTTAATCCTAATTTTTCAACGATTTCTCTATATCTATTTATATCTTTTTTAGATAAATAGTTTAATAGATTTCTTCTTTTTCCAACCATTTTTAAAAGACCACGTCTTGAATGGTTATCTTTTTTGTGAACTTTTAAGTGTTCTGTTAATTCATTGATT
>CAYTEX010000034.1:0-8862 GCA_964437015.1 uncultured Clostridium sp.
TTATGGGGATGGAGATAAATTTATTTTTCAAGATTCTAAGTACAGCATAGAAAATGATAATTCAAATTTTAACGCACACAGAAAAAATGTTATAAGGTATGTAGTTGAAACTAATCTATCAACATCAATTGCAGGATATAAAGATAATACAAAGTCCAAGATAGATTACATAATGCCAAAAATATCTGAAACAGATTGGGAAAATATTGAAAACGAAGTATGTGTTATTTCCTTTTTCCAAGGTATGAGTGTAGGTTCAAAAATATTTAATAGTTATAAAGTTGTACCAAATTCATACACTTCAGAACATATTGATGAAGATGATATATATTTATTAAAAGATGACTTTACATATTGTAAAGTTAATGACGATACATTAAATAAAGACAATTTGAAAAAAAATCTAGGATATTATTCTGGTATATGGAAAAAAAATTTTAAAATTAAAAAAATATTAGAACCAGTAGATAGTGCTCATCCTGAGCAAGGAAATAAAACAACGTATTATTCTGCACTTCCAAATTATAGAGGAAGCTACACAAGTATAGTAGGAGATTATAATTCATCTCCACTAGGGGAACAGGATATTTATCAATTTATAGGCAATATTTCTTTTTCGCAAGATGTCAAAAAAGCGTATCTTGTAGCTCTTGCAAGAGAAAGATGGGGAGGATTTAATATTAACAACATAAATTATGAAATATATGGAAATAATGGAAATAATTATTTCTTAGAAGATTATTCAGAACCTTAGTAAAAAGCAAGGAAACTCTTGCTTTTTTTTATGTAATGTAGTAAAATACTGAAATATAAATAAACTGAGGCAAAAGGAAGGGTGATTAGAAAATATGAAAGAAAAAATTGAGCAAATTAAACAAAAAACTTTAGAACAAATCAAAAAGGTTACAGACCGTAAAAATCTTGAAGAAATTAAGGTTAAAGCTTTAGGAAAAAAGGGAGAGCTTACAGAAGTTTTAAAAGGACTAAAAGATTTAGCTCAAGAGGAAAGACCCAAAGTTGGTGCTTGGGTAAATGAAGCTAAAAAAAATGTAGAAGAATTTATTAAGCAAAAAGAAGAAGAATTAAAAAATATTGAATTAAATAAAAAATTAGAAGATGAAAAAATAGATATAACATTACCTGGAAATAAATTAAAAAGAGGAAGTATTCATCCATTAAACAGAGTTATAGAAGATATGGAAGATTTATTTGTTTCTATGGGTTATGATGTAGTAACAGGCCCAGAACTTGAAACAGATGAATTTTGTTTTGAAAGACTAAATGTTCCAAAAGGACATCCTGCTCGTGATATGCAAGATAGTTTTTATATTACAGAAGAAAATCTTTTAAGAACTCAAACATCTGCTGTTCAAGCAAGAGTTATGCTTGCTAATGAGGAGAAAACACCAATTAGAATAATAACTTTAGGTAAAACATATCGTAGAGAAGATGATGCAACACATTCTCATCAATTTAATCAAATAGAAGGATTGGTTATAGATAAAAAAGAGGTTGGAGTATCACTTGCAGATTTAAAAGGTACTTTAGAAATATTTGTAAGAAATATAATAGGAGAAAATCTTGATTTAAGATTTAGACCAAGCTATTTCCCTTTTACAGAACCAAGTTATGAAGTAGATGTTACTTGTTTTAAATGTGGAGGAAAGGGCTGTAATCTATGTAAACAAACAGGCTGGATAGAAATATTAGGTGCAGGAATTGTTCATCCAAATGTACTTAAAATGAATGGATATGACCCAGAAAAATTTGGTGGTTTTGCATTTGGAACAGGTATTGATAGGTTAGCTATGTTTAGATATGGAATTACTGATATGAGGTATTTGTATACTAATGATGTTAGATTCCTTAGCCAGTTCGACAGGAAGGATTGAAAAAATAATGGCCATCTTGCGTTGTTGAAATCATTTTAAAACGCGGTCACGTACACCACGTACGCTCCCTTGCCTTTTAAAATAATTTCGCCTAGCAATATAACCATTCTTTTTCCAATCTGTGCAGTGAGAAAAGAAAAAAAGTTAGAGCCCGCGCAGTGATTAATATAAATTTTTAAAATAAGGCGCGTAAGTCGCACAACCGGAGCGAAGCGCAGGGCGATTGGAGAAATCGACATTGTAGCTGAATTTTTCGTAAGAAAAATTACAGGTACATAAAGATTTCGACACCAAGCCTTATTGATAAAAATATATATTAATCACGTTTGCAGGGCTTTGCAAATTTAAATAGAATAATAATTAAGGAGTAAAATTATGATTTTAAGTACAAATTTTCTAAAAGACTATATCGATTTAGACGAAAATATAGATGTAAAAAAATTAGCAGAAGATATGACATCAGTTGGAAACGAATATGATAGCGCAGAAAAGCTTGTTCCAGCTACAAATTTAGTAATAGGAGAAATAATAGAATGTGAACCACATCCAGATTCAGACCATTTACATTTATGCAAAGTAAATATAGGTTCAGAAGTCTTAAATATAGTATGTGGAGCTCCAAATGCAAGAAAAGGCATAAAAGTAATTGTTGCAAAAGTAGGAGCGGTTCTTCCAGAAATTACAATTAAAAAAGGAAATATTCGTGGTCAAGAATCAAATGGAATGCTATGTGCCTTATATGAATTAGGAATTGATAAAAAATTCTTATCTGAAGCTGACAAAAACGGAATATGTGAATTACCTGAAAATGCACCAATTGGAGAAGACCCTATCAAATTCCTAAAATTAGATGATAATGCAATAGATTTTGAATTAACTGCAAATCGTGGAGATTTGTTAAGCATTTTAGGAATGGCTTATGAAATAGGAGCAATTTATGACAAAGAAGTTAAAGAGCCAGACTTATCTCATAAAGAAGTTGGAGAAGATGTTAATAAAGAATTTACAGTAGAAGTAGAAACAGACAATTGTAAATTATTTTTAGCAAAAATGGCTAAAGATGTTGTAATTAAAGAAAGTCCTGATTTTATTAAAAATAGACTTATTGCATCAGGTATTAGACCAATCAACAATGTTGTAGATATAAGTAACTATGTAATGCTAGAGCTTGGCCAACCACTTCATTTTTATGATTATGATAGACTTGGAAATAAAATATTAGTTAGAATGGCCAAAAAAGACGAGCCATTAAAAACTCTTGACGGTCAAGACAGAAAACTATCTGAGGAAGACATAGTAATTACAGATGGAAAAGAGCCTGTTGGTTTAGCCGGAGTTATGGGAGGACTTACAACAGAAGTTGAAGAAGATACTAAAAATGTTGTAATAGAAGCTGCTATTTTTGACTCTGTTAAGGTTAGAAAAACTTCAAATAAAATACTAAGAAGTGAAGCAAGTAACAGATTTGAAAAAGGCTTAGACCCTGCAAGAACATATATGGCAATAGAAAGAGCATGTAAACTATTAGAAGAATATGCTGGAGCAAAAATTTTACCTGGAACTGTTAAATATGATAAAACTGTAAACAAAGAAAAAGAAATAGAAATTAAATATCAATTTATAAATGATGTATTAGGAGCTTCTGTTTCTAAAGCAGATATTTTAGACACATTTAGAAAATTAAAATTTAAAGCAGAAGATAAGGGAGAATATGCAATAGTTACTGTTCCAACTAGAAGAATTGATATTTCTATAAAAGAAGATCTAGTTGAAGAAGTAGGAAGAATATATGGAGTAGACAACATCCAAGGAAAACTTCCTGTAGTTCCAATGAAAATGGGGCATACTGATAAAACTATAAGAGAAATTAGACACAAATTATGTGATTTAGGCTTAAATGAGACTTTAACATATATTTTAATAAATGATAAAGAAGTTAATCAATTTACATGTGATAAATTTGAAGCATTAAAATTATTAGACCCAATAACAGAAGACAGAAATACTTTAAGATATAGTATGATACCATCTTTATATAAAATCTATGAATACAACAAAGCACGTGAAAATAAAGATGTTTGTCTATTTGAGATTGGAAAAGGCTTCTGGAAAAAAGAAGATGTTTATGGAGAAAACCAAAAAGTTTGTGTCTTAATGACAGGAAACTATTACAACAAAATAGGTTATAATGAACCTATAAATTTCTTTGATATAAAAGGTGTTACAGAAGAGCTTTTAGACTTTTTAGGATATAATGGAAGATATAGTTTCGTAAGCCCTAAAAATATGCCAAAAGAATTTCACCCAGGTCAAACAGCAGAGATCTCTGTAAATAATGATATAGTAGGAATTATAGGTAGAATTCATCCAGCTATTGAAAGTGAAGATGTATTTGTTATGGAAATAAATCTTGATAAATTACTTGATAAAAAAGTTGGAAAAATGAAATTTAAAGAAATTTCAAAATTCCCAAGTATAAAAAAAGATTTATCAATATTAGTAGATAAAGATATTCCATCAAAAGAAATCGAATTAAAAATAAAGAAAAAAGCTGGAAAATTATTAAAAGACATTAAAGTATTTGATTTATATGAAGGTAAAAACATAATGCAAAACAAAAAGAGTTTAGCTTATTCTTTGACATTTAGTGATATAAATAGAACCCTTCAAGATGAAGAAATAAACACAGTTATGGAAAATATAATTTCAGATTTAGAAAAGAGTGGAATGGAACTTAGAAAATAGAACTTTACATAAAACTATTGACAAATATAAATAAAATATGATAAAATATTAAACAATAATTTAAGAGTATATCTAAGAAAGCAATTTCGAGCGGTATAGGATAACTTAAAATAAAAGGGGTTATTTACACTTAGTATAGATTTAACAAGTCTTACAGAGGAGTCTTAAAAGATTCTTTTGTAAGGCTTTTATTTATATTCTTAGGAAAGTCATCCACGTGAGTGGTGAGTTTCCTTAGAAGATAAATATGGCGGAATCTTACAAATTGTTATAAGCTTTGCTTATTTACAATTTGTGATTACGGCTTTTTACTCTATAAATTTAATAAAAGGGGATGTGATAATATGAAAGTAATTGAAGTTAAAAATTTAAGTAAGACTTTTAAGGTTAAAATTAAAGAAAAAGGATTAAAAGGAAGTCTTAAATCTATTGTAAAACCAAAATATAAAACAATTAAAGCGGTAAAAAATATTAATTTTGATGTAGAAGAAGGTGAGATGATAGCTTTTATTGGACCAAATGGAGCTGGAAAAAGTACAACAATAAAAATGTTGACAGGTATATTATTTAAAGATGAAGGAGAAATAAAAGTATTAGATCTAGAACCAAGCAAAAGCAGAAAAAAACTTGCATATAAAATTGGTACAGTATTTGGACAAAAAGAACAACTATGGATGCATTTAACCCCTTATGATAATTTTAAATTTTTTGCGGCAATTTATGATATTCCAGAAAAAGAGGCAGAAGAAAGAATTGAAGAGTTATCAGAGCTTTTTGAACTTAATGAATTTATAAATACACCAGTAAGAAATTTAAGTTTAGGACAAAGAATACGTTCGGAAATTGTTGCAAGCTTAATACATAAGCCAAAGATATTATTCTTAGATGAACCAACAATAGGTCTTGATCCTGTTGTTAAAGAAAATATTAGAAAACTTATTAAAAAGATGAACAAAGAATATAACACAACAATTTTTCTAACAAGTCACGATGTATTAGATATTGAAAAATTATGTAAAAGAGTAATAATTGTTAATAATGGCAAAATTGTGCTTGATGATACTATGAATAATTTAAAATATCACTATTTAAATAAAAAAATTGTTGAAGTTAAATCAAAGGAAAAAATCACTTTTAATAATGAAGACGGAATTACTGTTTTAAAAGAAAAAGAAAAAAATCTAAAACTTGAAATTGATACTAGAAAGAAAAATTTAGCAGATGTCCTAAAATTAATTGATCCAGACAACATTGTTGATATCAATATCTCGAATACGCCTTTAGAAGAGATTATTAGTGATATCTATAAAGCAAATAAGAAAGAAAAAATAAATATATGAGGTAGGAGGTAGGAAATCAGACATCTGACATCTGACCTTCGATTTCAAAATACTTTATGCAATTTAAATTATTAACGAAAGGAAGTGTATAAAATGAGAAAGTACGTATATATTTTTAAATCTGAAATAATGTCTTCTCTTCAATATGTTACAAATACTTTAGTTGGATTTTTAGGATATTTTGCGCATATTTTTATATTTTTTAATTTATGGAACTACATATATAGTAATCCAGAAGAATTGATAAACGGATACTCTAAAACTCAAATGATATGGTATGTTGTAATCACAGAAATTATATGGTCTGTTGTAGGTGGAAGAAGATTATGTAGGAAAATTTCAGAAGATGTAAAAAGTGGAAATATAGCTTATAATATGAATAAGCCATATAGCTATGTTGGATATAGTCTATCATCACATTTAGGAGAAGGAGCAATTAAATTAGCATCATATACTGTTTTAGGTATAGGAATAGTAAGCGTACTATTAGGAGAATTACCTAATATAAATATTTTACAATTTATTATTGTTATAGTGTCAATGATTTTAGCTGTAAGTATAGAATCATTAAATGTTATTTTTATTGGATTGCTTTCTTTCAAAATAGAAGATGCAAATCCGGTTTATTGGATTTATAGTAAATTAATTTTAATTTTAGGAACGACATTTCCTATTGAATTTTTCCCAAAAGCACTACAGGGAATTGTAAAATTTACTCCTATATATGTTGTAAGCTATGGACCTGCAAAGCTGTTTGCAAATTTTGAAATACAAAATGCAATAAAAATAATATTAGCTCAAATAATTTACATATTTATATCTTATGAATTATGTAAGCTAATGTACAAGAAGGGAGTGAAAAAGCTAAATGTTAATGGAGGTTAAAAATCAAATAAAAGTAATGATGCTTTCTCTAAAATATGCATTAATGAGAGAAATGTTAAATAAAGTAACTTTTATAAGTAATGTAGTTTTTATGCTTTTAAACAATGTTTCTTTTATAATTCAGTGGGTTATATTGTATTCGGTAAAGGACAATGTTGGAGGATACACATTTAATCAAGTACTTATATTATGGGGAATGGCAGCAGGAACATTTGGATTTGCTAATTTCTTTTTTAAAAAAGCATTTTATTTATCAGACACAATAACAAATGGAAAGTTAGACTCATATTTAGTACAACCTAAAAATGTACTGATATCTTGTATAACATCTGAAGTTTCTCCATCTGCCTTAGGAGACTTAATATATGGATGTATAATGATAGTTTTAAGTGGAATAACAATAAACAAGGCTTTTCTTTTTATATTATTTGTAATACTGGGAGGAACAGTAATGGTAGATATTGCTGTTATTTTAGGAAGTTTGAGTTTTTATATATCAAGGTCGGATATAATTGCAGATACTGGAAATAGTTTTATGATATTTTTTGCAACATATCCAGATGGAATATTTAAGGGAATTACAAAAATTATATTATTTACAATTATTCCAATTGGAATAACTACTTATATTCCTGTTTGGGTATTGACAGAATTCAATTTGTTGTATTTAATATCTGTAATTGTATTTACAATAATAATTACACTTTTTGCGTTTGCAATATTTTATAAAGGTTTAAAAAGATATTCATCAAGTAATTTGATGATTTCGAAGATATAACTTTTTGTAAATTAAAGAGGATGGCATAATTATAAATATGTGAAGAAATAGAGGTAAGAAATGAAACCAATAAAAGAAAAATGGAATAAAAAAGATATAGAAGAATTTAATAAATATCTTGAAAGTAAAAAAATATCAGAAAAATTAGAATTTACAAAGAAAATAATTAATACAAAAATGGAGGTTCTTGCTATACCAATACCAGAACTTAGAAAAATTGCAAATGAAATCTCTAAAGGGAATTTTATAAATTATTTAGATTGTTTCAATAATAAATACTATGAAAACACAATTATAAATGCTGTTTTAATCAATAAAATAAATGATATTCAAGCAAAAAAGTATTATATTTCCAAATTAAAAATTGATAATTGGTCTACAGTAGATATATTGAAATTTAATATAAAAAATAAAGAACAAGAGTATATAAACCTTGCAAAAGAATATTTAAAAAGCAAAGAAGAGTTTATTAGAAGAATAGGTGTTAGAATACTTTTTAATTACACAGAAAAAGAAGACCTAACTGAAATATTTAATATAATAGATTCCTTATATGCTGAAGAAAAATATTATGTAAATATGGCGATTTCATGGCTTATGTGTGAGTTAATTATAAAAAATAGAGAGCAGACATTGGAATACTTAAAACATCATAAATTAAATGATTTTACAATAAATAAAACAATATCAAAATGTCGAGATAGCTATAGAGTGAGCAAGGAAGATAAAGAATTTTTATTAAAATATAAAGTTATGACTCCATAATTATTGTTACAGGCCCATCATTTAAAAGATTTACCTTCATGTCTGCACCAAAGATTCCAGTTTCTACAATATGAATTTGTTTTTTACATTCTTGTACAAAATATTCATATAAAGGAATTGCTATATCAGGCTTTGCAGCATCGGTAAAAGATGGCCTGTTTCCACTTTTTTTACAATCTCCATATAATGTAAATTGTGAGATTATTAAAAGTGAGCCATTAACTTCTTTTAAACTTAAATTCATTTTGTCATTTTCATCTGTAAATATTCTTAAATTAATTAGTTTTCTAACTAGATAATCTGCATCTTGTTTTGTATCTGTGTTTTTTATTCCAAGTAAAACTAAAAATCCATTTTCAATTTTTCCAACTGTTTTATTATCTACATCTACACTTGCATTTTTTACTCTTTGTACAACTAATTTCATAATTAAAAATCTCCTTTATTTTTTTAGTAT
>CAYTEX010000035.1:0-8621 GCA_964437015.1 uncultured Clostridium sp.
GAAGTTATAAATTGTATTAATGATTATGATTGTGAAATTTATTGTATAAAATCCACATGTCCTGTTGGTACAGTAGAAATATTATCCAAACAAACTGGAAAAAGAATTGTATTTTGCCCTGAATATTATGGGAATACCAAAAATAATACTAACTATTCTTTTGATTTTACAATTTTAGGAGGAGATAAAGCAGATTGTGAAGAAATTATACAAACACTTTTACCTTGTTATGATGGAAGACATACATATAGAATTGTAGATTCTAAAACTGCTGAGTTAGTTAAATTTATGGAAAACTCATTTTTAGCTACAAAAGTAAGCTTTTGTCAATCATTTTTTAATGTTTGTGAAAAAGAAAACATTAGCTATAGCGAATTAAGGGAGTTATTTTTATTGGATCCTAGAGTAAATCCTTCTCACACTTTTGTATACAAAGATACACCTTATTGGGATAGTCATTGTTTAAATAAGGATGTACCTGCAATTGCTAATCAATACGATATGTTTTTTTTGAAAAACATAATAGAATTCAACAATCGTCAAAAAAGTTAAAAGATGATACTTAATTTGAAATAAAGTGGTCGTATTTATTTAATTGGAACAAAACAATAATATATAAGTAATGTGTTAAATTTTAAAAGTCTAAAGACAAGGAAGAGGTAGAATATGAGAAAAGTTCAATCTGAAGATAAAAAAATGAAAAAAAATCCAAATACAGGAATTACGCTTATAGAGTTAGTAGTTACAATAATTGTGATATTAATACTTGCTCGGTGTTAGTATCTCAATGCTTTTTGGGGAAAATGGAATTTTAAAAAAGGCAGGCAATGCAAAAGATTTAACTGGAATAGCTCAGGAAAAAGAGATTATTGTATTAGTGTATAATGCAGCATTGACAGAAAAGGTAAGTAAAGGAGATTCAACACCAGTAACATCCGAAGATATGAACACAGAATTAACAAAGCAAGGAGCAATTGCTAAGGAAAACAACCCTATAATAGTGTTTTTTAATGATTCTAAAAGACAATATACAATAGACAATGGAACTATAGAGTATGCTGGAATACTTGGACAAACACCAGATTTTCAGTGGAAAATAGTTTCTGACAATGACAATAATGGAATTATAAGCTTTGGGGATGAGGTGGAGCCTTTAATTAATTCGATAAAAAATGAGCATTTTTATGTTACTTATAATGATGGTGATTCAGTTGGCTTAATTACAAAACTTCCAGTTGATTATGTTACAAATAGTCAAAGTGCTACTGCCCCTGGCGTTACTTTTGATATGGCATATTGCAATAAAGAAGGTGAAACAGAGAATTTTTTAATGCAAGCAAGCGATGTGAAAGAATATGGATTGATATCAGATGACGAGGGTAATCTTGTAATGGGAGAGATATACTATTACCAAAATGAAATAGGTGAAGTTCATTGTACAGGTTTATATACTAAAAGTTATAGAGATAGGCTTGTTGCATCAGGTTTGAGTTTAACAGAGTTTTGTAATGGAATGGAAGGTGGAGATTCTAATATATCGATTCTTTCCGAAAATTATAAAGGATATATCTTTGACGAATCGAATGATTTCATAATTGTGCCACGGTGACGAGTATAACCAAATGACTCCTTTCTGGTTCTGCAACATTGTAGACGGACAACCAAGCTATAGGATAGGAGGAGGAGTTTACAACCATTGTTATTGGAGTGAAAAAAAAGATCTTAGACCTTGTATAGTGGTTAACTTAGACCTTATTCAAGTGGAAAAGTAATGATTATGAGAAGACTCAATTTAATTCAGAAAATAGAAATGAAGATTAAGTATGAAAAAAATAGTAAAAAAAATAATAGAAAAAAAATATAAATTAATATTGATGGCGATAGTTGTATTGAGATTTCTCTTTACTATAAAAGTTCCTAATTTTTATATAAAAAATAAAACAATAGATGACGGCTTAATGATAAATCAAATGATGTCATTAAGTCAACGGATTGTTTTTAGGTAGATATTACCAAAGAACGCTTATTAAAGGAATTGTATATCCGCTTTTTTTATATTTATCTAAATTATCTACTATAGGTTATGGAAATATATTTACACTACTTTATATATGTTCTTGTTTATTTTTTACATATTCACTAAAAAAAATAATAAATAATAAAAGAGTATTAGTTGTTATTTTGTTGTTTTTGCTATTTAATCCAATTAGTTATTCAAGTGATTTATTCCAAAGATTGTATAGAAACTCATTATCTTATATCGAATTATTGTTCTTTTTAGGTACAGTAATAAATATTATAGCATCAAAAAAGAATAATATTATAAATTATACTTTCTTAGGAGTCATAATATCTATTATGCTCTTGACAAAAGAAGATAATATTTGGACTAAAATTATACTTGTTTTAATAATTATTTTTAAATTATATAAAAATATAAAAATACAAAACATATTAATTACTTTAATACCGGTATTTGTAATAAGTATAAATTTGAGTTTAGTATCTTATATAAATTATAAACATTATAATATTTATACATATAGCGAATTAGATGATTCGTGTTTTAAAGATGCATATACAAAAATATTACAAATCAAGGATGATCAAAAAAATGATGACAAAGTAGCAATTCCTAAAAGCACTTTTTATAAATTGGCAGATAATTCAAAAGCCTTTGGGTTTACTAGGAAAGAAATAGATGATTTATATTATTTATATGTTGGCCCTAATAATGAAATATCTAATTCAAATATTATTTGGATATTTAGAACTTGGGTTTATAAAAAATTTGATTTTAAAGATGGAAAAGAGGCTAATGATTATTTTTATAAATTAAGTGATGATATTGACAAATTATTTAAAGAAGGAAAGCTTAAAAAAGAATTTGTATTTCCTTTGGTTTTTACAAATCCTCCAACACTAAATAGTATTAAACAGTTACCAAAAAACTTTGTGAAAGCTATTATTTATACATCTACTTATAAGAATATAAAAACTTTTCCAAAAGATAAGATGATAAAGGTATTTGAATTTGATGATATAGTTGGTGCGTATAGTATAAATTATTATAATACTCATACAGCAGATAGTATCATAGAATCAAACTCACCTGAAATTGAAATAATAAGAAAAATATATGAAATATTTGTAAGTATTTTTAGCATAATAAGTTTAATAATTTATATAAAAAATATAAAAATAAAAGATAGCCTAAATTTTACAATACATATTATAGTAACTATTTATTTAATAATTGTTAGTGGAGTAACCTATACGCACACAACAGCATTTGATGCAATAAGATATTGTTACTTAGGAAATATATAAGAAAATAATTAAAAAAAAGTGGCAAACGAATAGTGTGACAAAATACATCAAAAATTTTAGTAATAATTCTAGTACATAACGAAGAATAATCAAAAAGATATAATATTTAAAAAACATAATAGAATTCAACAATCGTCAAAAAAGTTAAAAGATGATATATAAAAAGTGTTAAAATTGAAATGTAGTAGTTGAATTTTTTTAAATAGAACAAGACAATAATACCAAAAATATTGTCTTGTTTTTTCTATTAATATATAGTATAATCATAAGGAAAAAATTGGATTAAATGAAAGTGAAAGGAGCTTTATGCTACAGTTAAAAAACATAACTAAAACATATATAAGTGGTGATGAAAAAGTAGAAGCATTAAAAGGTATAGATTTAAAATTTAGAGAGTCTGAATTTGTTTCTATTTTAGGTCAAAGTGGATGTGGAAAAACTACCCTTTTAAATATTATTGGAGGGTTAGATCGTTATACTACGGGAGACCTTGTTATTAATGGTAAATCTACTAAAAAGTTCAAAGATAGAGATTGGGATGCCTACAGAAATTACAAAGTAGGGTTTATCTTTCAAAATTATAATTTAATAGGACATCAAACCATTTTGTCAAATGTGGAGCTAGCTTTAACTATTGGAGGAATTCCTAAAAAAGAAAGAAAGCAAAGAGCAATAAAGGCCTTAGAGCAAGTTGGACTAAAAGACAAAATTCATAAAAAGCCAAATCAATTATCTGGTGGGCAAATGCAAAGGGTAGCTATTGCAAGAGCTTTAGTAAATGACCCTGATATTATTTTAGCAGATGAGCCAACCGGAGCTCTAGATACAAAAACTAGTGTGCAAATAATGGATATTTTAAAAGAAATATCTAAAGAAAAATTAATTATTATGGTTACACATAATCCTGAACTTGCAGAGAAATATTCAAGCAGAATTATAAGAATTTTAGATGGATTAATTACAGAGGATTCAAATCCTATTTTAGATAATGAAATAGAAGAAAAGGCAGATACAAGTAAAATAGGAAGAACATCAATGAAGTTTTGGACAGCATTTAGATTAAGCTTAAATAATCTTTTAACTAAAAAAGGAAGAACAGTATTAGTCTCTTTTGCTGGCTCAATCGGAATTATAGGAATTGCACTTGTTCAATCTGTTTCAAATGGATTCCAAAATTATGTGGATTATATTCAAGAAGATACATTAACCTCATACCCATTAACAATTATGCAAGAATCTGCAGATGCAACAAGTATGCTACTTGCAATGACATCTGGAGAGCATGAAAAAAACGATTCAAACGAGGTTAAAGAAGAACAATATATTTCATCAATGCTTTCGAACATTACAACAAATGACTTACAAAGTTTTAACAATTATTTAAAAACAAATTATAATGAAGTAAAAGATGATATTTCTTCAATATCATATGCATATAGTGTAGAACCAATGATTTATACAAAAGGAATAAATAGTACGCTTCCTATAAAACTTAATCCAAGTGAATTATTTAGTAGTATGTTTAGAGGAAGCATTATGGGAACATCAACTTCTGTCTATACTCAAATGATAGATGACCAAGAATCTTTAAAAGATTCATATGATGTTTTGGCGGGAAGATGGCCAGAAAAATACGACGAGATGATAATTGTTCTTTCTGAGCCTAATACTATTTCTGATTATTTAATTTATTCTCTAGGTTTAAGAGATTATAAAGAATTAGAAGACATAGTTAAAAAGGTAATGAATGGAGAAAAAGCAAATGTAGATAATGAGCCACTTACCTTAACTTATGATGACCTTATGAAAACAGAACTTAAATTAATTTTTGGAACAGAAATCTACAAGTATAATGAAAATTATGACATATATGAGGATATGACAGAAAATGAAGAATATATGCAAAACCTATATAACAATGCTATAAACTTAAAAATAGTAGGTGTTGTTTCTTCAAAAGAAGGTGTAAATTCTATGGCACTAAGTCCGGGAGTTGCATATACAAGCAAACTTATAGACTATATTATAGATAAAGCAAAAGATACAGAGCTTGTAAAAAAACAACTAGAAACTGATGAAATAGACGTTATTTCTGGAACAAGTTTTGATAGTAAAGATAATAACAAAGATTTAAATTTTGCAGATTTGATATCAGTAGATAGAGAAACGCTTCAAAGTGCATTTAATATAAAAATTGATGAGAAGGCTATTCAAAGCGAAACACAAGGTTACATGGCAGATATTGCAAATTCAATAACTACAGATACTACACCTGCTAAAAATGCTTTTAATGATACACTAAATAATTTTGCAAATGGGGTTTTAGAAAATGTTTCTGGAGAAATAAAAGAAGAAGATATTGATGGAATTGTATCAAACTATTTAGCTAAAAAGGAGCAAAGGTCTAAACTTTCTGATTTAGAAAAGGAATATGTAATTCCAAAAGAAACGTTTGAAACAGCATATTCAGGACTTTTAAAAGGACTATTACAAGTGTATGTAAATGCATATAAAGTCACAGCTCAAGGCGCTCCAGAAAATAACCCTATGGAAAATATTTCACAAAATCAAAATATATCACAAGAAGACATACAGAATTATATGTCAAATATGCCAGAAGGTAGTAATTTAGATTTAAATGTAATAGCACAAAGCTTAGATTCAAATACTGTGGACCAAAATCAAATAGCAAACCAAGCTTCTGAAATGGCGAATTCATCAGAATTTGAAAAGCAAATTAAGCAAACACTTATATCAACATATTTATCAAATTCAGTTGTAGAAGAAACTGCAAACACAATGGCTAAGGTAATGACAGAAGCTACAATGAAGAAACAAGTTTTAACAAAAGTCGGAGAACTTACTGCAAATTTAACAAGTAAATTTGCAACAGCTTTTAATGTGGATCAAGAAAAAATAGCAAGTGCATTTAATGTTAATATTTCAGAAGATGAGCTAACAAGGGTTATCACAGCTATGATGACTGATACTAAAAAAAGTGCAAAAACAAATTTAATATCATTTGGATATCAGGACAAAGAAAAACCTACATTCATTGCATTTTACTTTAATAGTTTTGATGGCAAAGAAAACTTTTTAAGCTTTTTGGACTCTTATAATGAGAAAATGGAAAAAGATGGACAAAAAGATAAAGTTATAAATTATACAGATACAACAGGAATTCTTATGGGTTCAGTAAAAACAATAGTAAATGCTGTAACATATGTACTAATTGCATTTATATCAATTTCACTTGTGGTTTCATCAATAATGATAGGAATTATAACATATATTTCTGTTTATGAAAGAACAAAAGAAATAGGAATATTGCGTTCAATAGGAGCTTCAAAACACAATATTTCATCAATATTTAATGCAGAAACATTTATAATAGGCTTGCTTTCTGGACTATTTGGAATAGGAATAACATATTTGTCAATTCCTATAATAAATAAAGTACTCCATCATTTTATTGGAAACATATCTTTAAATGTTGTATTTTATTTCAAAAATGCAGCAATATTAGTTGCCTTAAGTGTAATACTTACTTTAATTGGGGGATTAATTCCATCAAAAGCAGCAGCAAAAAGAGATCCTGTAATAGCTTTGAGGACAGAGTAGGGAGAGTCAAAATGATTGTTAAAAAATATGTTACAGATATTTTTAATAAAAAATATTATGTAGAAGAACAAATTAAAGCCGAAGAAAATTTAAAAGAGGAAAACAATATAATAAATGTTCATCCAGAAAAAACATACCAAGAATGGCTAGGACTTGGTGGAGCTTTAACAAATTCTACTACATATAATTTGGACAAGTTAAGTGAAGAGAAGAAGAATGCCTTATTAAAAGATTACTTTAAAGAACTGAATTATAATTTTATTAGAATACCTTTAGGTTCAACAGATTTTTCTGTAAGACCTGAAGAGAACTATTCAGCAGACTTTGAAACAAATGTTAATGTTTTGAAAAAAATCAAAGAATTTGCGGATTTTCAAACTATATTAACTCCATGGAGTCCTCCTAAAAAATTTAAGACAAACAATTCTTTATATGGTGGAAGTCTAAAAAAAGAGAGTTATGAGGAATATGCGAATTATTTAATAAAAGCAATAAGCGATTATGAATTTATGAATATAAATATTGACTTTTTATCTCCTCAAAATGAACCATTTGCAAGTCAATTTTGGGAATCTTGCAAATTCACTTTAGAAGATTTAAAAGAATTTATTTATAAATATTTGATTCCAAAATTAAAAAACACAAAAATTATACTTTGGGATCATAATAAAGATAATTTGTACAACAACTTTAAATCATTATATGAAAATAACAGTAAAATTGCAGGTGTTGCTTTTCATTGGTATACAGGTAGCTTTTTTGAAGAAATGGATTTAATTCGAGAAAATTATCCCAATATTTGGCAGATTGAAACAGAAATGTGCTGTGGATTTTCAAGATATAACTCTAAAAAATGGGTTACAGATGCTGAATATTATTTAACAGAAATAATAAATGGTATTCATCACGGTTTGAATGCGTTTTTAGATTGGAATATGCTCTTAAATTATAGAGGAGGACCTAATCATAAATTTAATAATTGTAAAAGTGCAATAATACTTAATAGAAGAGAAAATGATTATATAAAAACGCCTATATATTGGTATTTAAAACATATAGGTGTAGTTGGAAAAGCTAAGGCTATTTCGACTAGCAAATTTGCAAGAGATTGTAGTATTGATGCTATTGCTTTGAAAAATGAACATTTATATATTATAGTTCAAAATAAGAGTAAACATAAGCAAAAGATTAATTTAAGAATAGGAAATAATGTTATTAAAGATAAAATAAACAAACACAGTATAATAACCTATAAAATTGATTAAAAATTGAATTTGTCAAAATAGATTATGGAGAATAATAAAGATTTTATACTAAGTTGAAATTATAAATTGAGTTCTATGAAAGGAAGTATATTAGAAATGAAAATAAATGGGAAAAAATATAAAATAAATGTTAAAAAAATGATAACATCTATAATGATATTAATTGCAATAATATGTTTAGCTATATTTGGAGCAACCAAGTTAGTAACAAAGAATAGTGAACAAAATGAGGAAACTAGTGTCGCTACAAGTAGTAAAATAGAAACTACTGTAAAAGAAGACAAACATGTTAATTTAGTAGCAATAGGTGATGTAATGTGTCATAATACAAATTATCAAACAGCATATAACTCTAGCACAAAAACTTATGATTTTATGCCTGCATTTGTTAATGTATCTAAATAT
>CAYTEX010000036.1:0-4005 GCA_964437015.1 uncultured Clostridium sp.
AGGTAGCTAATTCTTCCAATTCATATGTTATTGAACACATAGATTTTTCTTTATTATAATATTGATATCTAGAATAAATTTCATCATAAAGATCTTTTATTCCTCTAGAAATAAAACTCTGTCTTACTTCTTGTAGTTTTTTTTCTATTGAATTTTCTACATCTTTTAATTCTTGTTCTAGTTTTTTATTTTCTTTTTTATGTCGTCTATTTTCTATAAAATAAAACAGTCTAAGAAAATGTTTATGCTGTACTCTACTAATAAACAGACTATCTTCCTTACCTCTCTTTTCTCGAACAATTGTTAATGCTTTTGATTCAGTTATTTCTTTTTTATTTTTATCATCCTGTTCTTTATTTTCAGATATTTTTCTCCTTAATGAATCTTCCTGCAATTTAAGAGTATCACATTCTTTTATAAGTGTATATAAATATTCATCCAAACCATCCTCAAAGGGAGATGCAATTAAAAGTTGTGATCTTATTGTATTAGCCCAATACAATATTTTTTTCAACTCTTCATATTCTCCTCTTTCTATGCCGGAAACTAAATCAAAAATAGTTTGTTTAGATTCTCTCAATATATCACACGTTTTTTTTCTTTCTAATTTCCCATTAATATTTACATTAAAATCATTATTAAATCTGGATCCTTTTTCCATCCTATAGTATAATATAATAATTCTATCTAGATGTTCACTATTTTTTAATAATTGTAGTAGCATACTTCTAAAATAGAAATGACTTATATCATCTTTATCCCCTTGAAATAAAAATGCTATTGCATTATCTTCTGTTATATCATAATTACTTATTTTTTTATAAATTTCTTCAACATCAACCATTTTTTCCACCACTTATTTAATATATTTTTATTTTCGATCAAAATTGCCTCTACATTTTTAACATTTTTTATTATTTAATGATTTGTATATTATATATTGTACTCCTTTTCCATTTTTTCATTAAAATATATTTTGCTTATTAATTCAAGCTCTTTTAGACTTTCATCTTTTAAATTAAAATTAAAAAGTTTTTTGCTTGGTGCTTCTATTATATATTTTAACGCCATATATGTACTTTGTGTAATTGAAATAGCTCCTTTGTCTTGTTTTTTACATTCTTTACATTTTACCCCGTTATCTTTTATACTAAAATATAATAAATCATCTTTTTTTTCGCAATTTACACATTTTTCAATTCTTGGTTTAAATCCTAAAATACATAATAATTTTATTTTAAAAATGCTTAGTATAAAATCCATATCTTTGTCTGTTTCTGAAATCATATATAATGTATTTAAATATAATTGTAAAACCTTGTAACTGTTTTCATTTTCATTTGTAACATCTTGAATAATCTTTGTTATATGTGCTGCATAATTAATTTTATCATAATCAATTCTTATATTGTAAAAAACTTCAATTGGATCACAAGAATTTATATTATATATATCCTGAGATTTATATAATATATACTCACCAAAACATAAAAATTGTGTGCTAGCAAGCAGGCGACTATTTGGACGTCTTGCACCTTTTGCAGCACACGAAATTTTACCGAAGACCAGGTGTAAGTATTGTAAGCATTTTATCAAAGTCTCCCATATTACTTTCCGCTATAATTATTCCCTTCGTTTTTACTATTGCCATTTTTTTCCACCTTTTGAGCATTGTTTAAATTTTTCTCAATATTTTCTATTTGTTTTAGTTCCATAAATGTATCAACATTTCCTGTTGATTTAAATGTATTCCACGCTAATTTTTTAATCATAGTGTCACTTCCTTCTTATGTTATCTTTTCCTATCTTTTGAATTTTATTCTTAAGTTTTAAAAATTTTTTCATCATTAACCCAGTCTTCTTTTACTTTTACCCAGGTTTTCAAATTTACTTTTGTTCCAAAATTTTGCTCCATATCTTTCCTTGCCATAGTTCCTATTCTCTTAAGCATTTCTCCATTTTTTCCAATTATTATTCCCTTATGCGAATTTCTTAAACAGTAAATTGTTGCTTCGATGTCATAAACTTCTTCTTTTTCCTTTGTTTTTCTATGTTTCATTTTTTCCACTTTTACATAAATTCCATGTGGTACTTCATCTCTTAATAGAATCAGAGCTTTTTCTCTTATTGTTTCTTCTGCTAACTGTCTTAAAGTTTGATCTGTATATTCTTCTATATCATAATATGCAGGACCAGATTTTAGGTTATCTTCTATTTCTTTTAATATTACTTCTTTATATTTTTCTTTTTTTGCTGATATTGGAATAATTGCAGTAAATTCATATGCATTTTTATATAAATCTATTGTTTTTGCAAGTTCTATTTTGTCTACTAAATCAATTTTATTTATAATTAATATACATTTTTTATTTTTTTCTTTTATTTTTTCAAGAATTTTAGTATCACCTTTGCCAATTTCTTTACTATCAGCTTCTATTAAAAATAAAATAACATCACTGTTTTCTAGTGCATCCCAAGAAAGTTCAACCATATTTTCGTTTAACTTTGTTTTAGGTTTATGAATTCCTGGTGTATCTATAAAAACTATTTGTGAATTCTCTCTATTAACTATTCCTCTAATTTGAGTTCTTGTGGTTTGTACTTTATTTGCTATTGCAGCTATTTTTTCTCCAACTAATAGATTAATTAATGTGGATTTTCCGACATTTGTTCTTCCACAAAGCGATACAAAACCTGATTTAAATTCTTCCATTTTATATTCCTTTTTTATATCTATTTTATTATTCTTAGCACATCATTATATGTTACAATTAAAGCCAATACAATTAGTATTGAAAATCCAATTAATTGAATTTGAATTTCAGTTTCTTGTTTTAATGGCTTTTTTCTAATTGCTTCCATTATTAATAAAACAATTTTTCCTCCATCAAGTGCTGGCAATGGTAATAAATTTGTAATTCCAAGTGAAGTAGATATTATTGAAATTAAATAAACATATTCTTTTATTGATGTTGTTTGAGAAACCATTCCTGAAATTCCTACAGGTCCTGTTAAGTCGTTTATCCCTACATTTCCCGTAAACAACATTTTTATACTTTCGATAAGTGCATAAAAATAATTCCCTAGTGCTTTTAATGCTAAGCTAACATTTCCATAAATGATACTAGCTAAAATAAAATATATAGCTAAACCAAAAATTATATTTACCATAGCTCCAGCTGCAACTATAGCAATTCTTTTTGGGATTGACGCATTATTAAATGCTCTTTCTTCAGTAGATTCTCCATTTTCTCCTTCTAAACTCACAAATCCACCCAAAGGAATCAATCTAAGTGCATATTTCGTTTCTTTTCCTTTAAATTCTACAATTTTAGGTCCAAATCCAATAGCAAATTGATTTACTTTTACTTTGCAAAGCTTTGCTACTGTAAAATGTCCTCCCTCATGAATAAATATTAAAAATCCTAGTAAAAAAATTATTTTAATTGCAGAAATTATCAATTTTTCCTCCTTTTATTATTTTTTATATAAAATAATAAAAAATAATATATGCAAATGGTGCAATAAATAATAAACTATCTATTCTATCTAGCATTCCTCCATGTCCTGGAAGTAAATTTCCATAATCTTTTGTGTCTACAAATCTTTTTATTATGGATGCTATAAAATCACCTACTTGACTAATAATACTAAGCACTATTCCTAGTATCGCAAATGTTATATAAGAAAATTCCATTTGACAAAATTTATTTATAATTAATGTATATACTAAAATAAGTACCAACGCTCCAGCAATTCCAGCTATACATCCTTCTATCGTCTTTTTTGGACTTATTTGGCTAAATTTATGTTTTCCAAAATTTTTACCAATTAAGTATGCGAAAATATCTGTAGACCATGCTACTACAAAAATATATCCCATTAAAATAATAAAAGCTGGAATTATTAATGGATAAAGTAAAATTGTAAGTAAATACTTTTTATCACGAGTAATAGCTCTTATTTCTTTTTTAAAAGTAATTAAAATATTCTTATTCATTAATA
>CAYTEX010000036.1:4015-8588 GCA_964437015.1 uncultured Clostridium sp.
ATATCCCTTTAAAATTTTTCCATTTTCTAATTTTCTTATATATCCTATAAATATCAGAAAAAATGGTATATACATGATACCTAAAAAAGTATATGCTACATCTTTAAAATTTGTTTTCATATTAGTACAAATTACTTGTAAAAATAGCAACAAAAGTATCACTGGAGTAGCAAATATTAATATAGATGTTACTGATTGTGTTAAAAAAACAGTTGCTAAAACAATTATGATATTACTTAAATATCTTACCCATTGAATTGGTTTGCATACTTTTTTTACAACATTAAAATATTCATACATACAAATTATACTTGCAATTAATACTATTCCACCTATTACATATTCATTTCCCAGTAAAAAAATTGTAATAACAATCGGAAGTCCTATTAACGTAGTTAAAATTCTTTTTAGATTCATGTTTCTAATTCCTCTTCTTTTTCTTATTTACTCTTTTCATTTTATATATTTTTAATTTGCTCCATATTTTCTTGTTCTTTTTTGATATTCTACAATTGCTGCATCTAGATCTTCTTCGTTAAAATCTGGCCAATATTTTTCTATAAATAAAAACTCTGAATAAACTAATTGCCATGGTAAAAAATTGCTTAGTCTTATTTCTCCACTTGTTCTTATTAATAAATCCGGATCAGGTTGACCAGATGTATAAAGTTTACTAGAAATTAATTCTTCATTTATTGTATTTATATCTAATTTATTCAATTTTGCATCTTGCGCAATTTCTTTTACCGCTTTTGTAATTTCAGCTCTTCCACCATAATTTAATGCTATATTAAAAGTTATTCCTGTATTATTTTTCGTTCTGTCAATACATTCTTTTATTCCTTGTTGCATCTTAGGCGTAAATGCCGACGTATCTCCTAAAAATTGAACTTTTATATTTTCTGAATCTGCTCTTTTAGAATAATCCTCGATGTAATTTTGAAGTAGTATCATTAATGCACTTACTTCGTCTTTAGCCCTTTTCCAATTTTCAGTTGAAAAAGCATACACCGTTATATATTTTATTCCAATTTTATTTGCATAACGAACTATTTTTTCTAGCGTTTTAGCTCCTTCTTTATGTCCAAAAGCTACAGGTTTTCCTTTAGAACGTGCCCAACGCCTATTACCATCCATAATTATAGCAATATGTTGTGGCAAATTTTCTTTGTAAGCTTCCATTTAATCTTCCCCTTGTTTATATTTACTTATTTCTATTCATTATATATAATGCAAGCTCTTTTAAGAACTCTGCATTTTCTCCAAAATCGTCTGTTATTTTTACTGCCTCATTAATATTTTTTTCAAGAATTTTTTTTGATTCTTCTAATCCATATTTTGAAACATAAGTGCATTTTCCCCTTGCTGCATCATTTCCTACAGGCTTTCCAGTAATTAATTCATCTCCTTCTACAGACAAGATGTCATCTTTAATTTGAAAAGCCAATCCGATTTTATCAGCATAGTTTGAAAGTTTTTCTAAGCTTTCTTCTTCACTATTTGCTAAAATCGCTCCCATTCTAACACAAAGTCTTAATAATGCTCCAGTTTTATTTTTATGTGTATATTCGAGATATTCTGATGAAATTGGTTTTCCTTCATATTCAGTATCTACATATTCTCCAGCGATCATTCTATCTACAGCCATAGAAAATTCATTAAAAGCTTTTGTTCTTAAACCTAATTCGTATTTATTCTCCGAATTTATTAGTTCATTGCTTATTATAATATATGCTTGATTTAGAAGTGCATCCCCTGCTAAAATCGCAGTTGCTTCATTGAATTTTTTATGATTAGTAAGTTTACCATGTCTAAAATTATCATTGTCTATTCCTGGAAGGTCATCATGTATAAGTGAAAAATTATGAACCATCTCTATTGCAACTGCAAAAGGCATACATTTTTCCGTATCTTGCTTAAATAACTTATATGTTGCTAAAACTAAAATTGGTCTTAATCTTTTCCCGCCTGCCATTAAACTATATTCTATTGATTCATTTAAAATTCTTTCTGGACAAGATTCTCTTTTTATATATTTTTCTAGTTCTTTTTCTACTTCATTTTGATATTTTTTTAATTCTACTTTAAAATCCATTTGCTATTACGTCCTTTTTTGGATATGTGAAGTAAGAGTTTAGAATCTCACTTTCAACTTCTCACTTCTATTTATATCGACATTATTTCTTTTTCTTTACTATCTAAAAGCTTATCTATTTCCTCTATTGATTTATCTGTTAGTTCTTGAATTTTATTTTCAGCAGATTTTAGCTCATCTTCTGTCATTTCTCCATCTTTTTGAAGTTTTTTAGCCAAATCCATTCCATCACGTCTTGAATTTCTTATTGCAACTTTACATTCTTCTGCTAATTTTTTAATATCTTTTACTAATTCTTTTCTTCTTTCTTCATTTAATTCTGGGAAAGCAAGTCTTATAACTTTACCATCATTATTAGGGTTAATTCCAATATCTGATGCTAAAATAGCTTTTTCAATTTCTTTTAGTATAGACATATCCCATGGTTGAATAACTATTAGTCTAGCCTCTGGAACAGACACACCAGCTACTTGATTTATTGGAGTTGGTGTTCCATAATAATTTATTTTAACCTTATTTAATATAGCCGGATTTGCTCTACCAGCTCTAACTTCTGCAAATTTTTCATTTAAATTATCAATGGATTTATCCATCTTTTCTTTTATTTCACTATAATCCATAATTTTATTCTCCTTCCTACTTTCTGCTTAACATCTCTTACTTCAAAAAATTTATTCAACTATTGTTCCTATTTTTTCTCCTTTAACAGCTTTTACAATATTTTCTGGGTCAGCTATTCCAAACACTACTAATGGAATGTTATTATCTTTGCATAAAGCAGTTGCAGTTGAATCCATTACTTTTAGGTCTTTTTCTAATACCTCTTGATATGTTATTCTATCATATTTTACAGCTGTTGAATCTAGTTTTGGATCTGCAGAATATACTGCATCTATTGATTTTCCAAGTAATATTGCATCTGCCTCTATTTCAGCTGCGCGAAGTGCAGCTCCAGTATCTGTTGAAAAGAAAGGATGTCCCGTACCACAAGCAAATATAACTACTCTTCCTCTATTTAAGTGTTTTAAAGCTTTTCTTTTTATAAATGGTTCAGCTATTTCTCTCATTTCTATAGCTGTTTGAACTCTTGTAAATAATCCTCTAGCTTCTAATGCATCTTGAAGTGATAGTGCATTCATTGCTGTAGCTAGCATTCCCATATAATCAGCTGTTGTCTTTTCCATTTGTTCTCCATTTCTTCTGCCTCTCCAGAAGTTTCCTCCTCCAACAACAATTGCAACTTGAACTCCCATTTCTACGACTTCTTTAATTTTGTCGCAAATTTCTCCTACTACTTTTATGTTTATCCCTGTCTTATCCTCTCCAGCAAGTGCTTCTCCGCTTAATTTCAAAAGAACACGATTATATTTTGCTTCTGACATTTTAAAACTTCCTTTCTTAATTATATTTTTAACTTTTGTCATTCTATCATAAAAATAAAAAAATCTCAATAACTTTTCTAAAATTTGATTTTTAACTTTTTTCGACAAATTTCATATTATATTATTAGCAGATATCTGCTTAATAATATATGAAAGGACTATAAAAATAATGGAATATAACGTTATGAATACCGAAATGAATAAACCCAATAGGCCTCATTGTCCAATTATTGATGTGAATGGTTTAATTTCAAATGGTAAACAATTTGATCTAGATATTACTTTGCCAGAAGATAATAGAGACGTAATTTATGGAAAAATAAAAAATGTCTTTAAAGAACCTATTAAAAATGCTGTTGTAAAGCTTATTGAAATAAATTTTGAAAAAGATGGTAAAAAAAGAAGACTTCCTGTGTCTCATACATTTACAGATAAGTATGGTGAATTTGTTTTTGGACCTCTTTGTCCTGGAAAAGAATATGCAATTGATATTTGGGTAAATGATGTCCGCCATTATAATATGGATGTAAAATGTAGACATGAAGGCGAATGTTTAAAAGGCAAATCAATAAATCCTTGTAACCCAAGAGACTTATAAAATTCAAAACACTATTAGGCTTAAAATCTAATAGTGTTTTTTTATTATTTTGTATTGACTTTTTTATTACTAATATTTTATAATATTAATTAGATTATATACAAATGGTATGGAGGAAAAATGAAATTACCAAAGAGATTTACAAGTATTTTTATTATTTTTATTTTATTATTTCAAGTACTTTCGCCAATTGTTTTGGCAATAGATAGTACTTCTACAAATTACTTAGCTTTAGGAGATAGTATTGGTGCTGGATACGGCTTAGCTGATAAAGATACAGAAAGTTATGCTCAAATAGTACGTTCTAAGCTTAATATTCCAAAAAACAATTTCAAAAATTTAGCTGTATCTGGAATGACTTGTGGAAAATTTTACCAAAAAATTCAGACATCTGAATATACATCTTCAATAAGAGCTGCAGATATGATTACAGTTTCTATTGGTTCAAATGAACTACTTGGAATTGCAATAGAAGGAATTTCATCTGTTACTGGTGTT
>CAYTEX010000037.1:0-8408 GCA_964437015.1 uncultured Clostridium sp.
AAAGCTTATAACAATTTGTAAGATTCCGCCATATTTATCTTCTAAGGAAACTCACTTCGCAGAATGCTCGTTACTTTCCCAAGAATATAAAAAAGCTTATCCTGTTACAAGATAAGTTTTTAATCCACACAAAATAAATATATAATATTTATAAAATTCTAACCTTTTCCTAATAGTTAAGGTGAGAAGTGGATACTTCTTCTTGTAACAAGAATTATTTTATCAATTTTTTTTAATTTTGTCAATACTTTTTTCAAAAAACTCTTGTATTTTTCTTGATTTTGTAGGATAATATATCTATACTAAAAATAAAATAAAAAGGATTAATTATATGGAAATATTGATTAAAATTAGAAATGCACCAATGAAATTAATAGATGGTTTATTAAAGAAATTAAATGTTAGTAGAAATACCTTTTTTACCTTTATTTTAACTTTAATTTCATTTTATATATGTATAGATAGAATTGTAGAAATGTTGCTTCTAATATTTACTGGTGTCTCTACAGCATATTGGGGACCTTTTAAATATTCTTTAGCACTTATATGTCCTGCACTTGCCTTTGCTTTTGCTCCGAAATCAAGTTTTTGTGATAGCAAGCAAAAAAAGACAACTATTGCATATACTTATTTTACAGCATTATACATAATTATAATTTCTATGCTAACTCAGTGGACGAATCAGGGACTTTGGCTACTATTTTTATCTGTTCCAAATTATTCAAATATAGTAACTCAATTTCCTAGTATGGTAAGACATGCTTTTTCAGCAATTGCTCTTTATCTACCTTTAACAACTGTATATCCATTTATCAGAAATCGTATATTGTTAGGAATTAATGATTCATCAGAAAAGACAAAGTCTATATGGGATTATCAAGGAATAGACTTATCTGATCAAAGCATAAAACACAATTCATATATGTGTGATGTTAGCTTTACATATGATTTCTATACAGGACAAAAAATTGTATTTGGAGAAGCTTGTAGATACCGTTCTTTGTTAGTTTGTGGTGGTACCGGTACAGGTAAAACAGCAAGAGTTTTTGAGCCAATGATAGCACAAGATATAGAAAAGAAATATTTCTTTAAAGAAGCTTCTAAGGAGCTAGGTTTTACTGCTTTAAAAACTGGAATTGCAAATATAACTAAACCATATAGCAATGAGTATTTAAATGAGAACTTTAATTTAAATATGCTATCACCTACATTTGGAAAAGAAACAATTTTTAAAACATTTATGAAAAAAATGATACTTTCAGATTCTCCTAAAACAATTTATAGAAATATTGGTTTAACATACCTTGCTCCAGATAATGAAACTATAGAAAAAATGATAGAAATTTGTAATAACTATAATGTTAAATACACTCTAATAGATCCTAATGTTCCTAACGAAAAAGGACTAAACCCATTTGTATATGATGATCCAAATAAAATTGCTACTACTATTTCTTATACATTAGAAGCTGTCAAACATCACGAATCAGAAGAAGTATCCGAAAACATTATAATACAATTATTAGAAAATCTAAGTATTTTACTAAAACTAATTTATCCCAAAATGCATGATGGTATTCTACCAAATATGGAAGATTTACTAAATATGATAAATAATTTTGATCTAATTCAAAAAATGTGTGAAATACTTAAAGCTGACGAAGAACTCGCTAATGAATATTCTTTATTAATTGCCTATCTTGAAAGAAATTTTTATCCAAATTCTATTGGTTTGCAAAAAATGCAAGAATATGCTCTTTCAGTTGGTAGTAGATTAGAGAATTTACTTAGATCTTCAAAAATAAAAAGCATTTTATGTAATAGACATAACAATATAAATTTTGATGATGCATTAGCAAATGGTGAATTTATTTTTATATGTACTCGTAGAGGTGAAGTAGGCCGATTTACAAGTACCGCTTTAGGTTTTTTCTTTCTACTTTCAATGCAAAACGCAGTACTTAGAAGGCCTGGAAATGAAAAATCAAGAATTCCACACTATTTATATATTGATGAATTTCCAGATTACTTAAATTATTATACAGAAACTATTTTTACAATGTATAGAAAATATTGTGTTGGAACAACAATTTCTGCTCAAAGTATTTCTATGCTATCAAATAAACAGTCTGGAACTAATAAATCAGATTATAACAGTGCAGTTCTTACAAACTGTTCTAGCAAAGTATTCACTGGAGGTGCAGCACCTATAGAAGAATTAGATTGGTGGCAAAGAGAAATTGGTCAATGGTTGCAATGGAAATACACTCGTTCTTATGATGGTTCAAAAGGTCCTAACGGTTCAATGGACCCTAAGTTATCTGGTGTAGAATATAATTGGAAAGATAAGGTTATAGCTGGAGCTATTCAATTCTATACAGATAATAAATGTGCATATAAAATTATCAGTGATAGTGGAAAGCCTAGTAACAGTGATGGTGTTATTAATTTTGTACCTGCCAAATATAAAGAAAAACATAAAAGTAAAAAATATGATTTTTCTAAATATATATCTGGTGATGTAGTTTCTGACAAAAATGCACTAAATAATAACTCTAAGAAATTTAATCCAAAAAAAGTAAACTTTACAGATTCTTCTACTGGAGATGAAAATCCAATACAATCTAATTCTTCACAATATTTATTTGACAACGAAGATGCTATTGTAGTGAACCTTAAGAAGAATAATAATAAAAATTAGAAAAAATACCAATTTTCAGGAATTTACAATTTGAAGTTAGAGGTTAGAAGTATGAAATAAGAAGTCGCTATGCAAACGACTTCTTTATTCTTTTGTTGGAACCTTAATTACAACTTCTGTTCCCTCTCCAACTTTGCTTTTTATATCTATACTTCCACCATTCTTGTCTAAAATCTCCTTGGCTATTGAAAGTCCGAGTCCACTACCTCCAAACTCCCTGCTCCTTGCTTTATCTACTCTATAAAATCTCTCAAATATTCTGTTTAAATCTTCTTCTGAAATTCCTATTCCATTGTCTATAATTTTTATATATGCATCATTATATACAAAACCTACGTAAATTTTTATTAGACCTCCCTCTGGAGTATATTTTATACTATTAGTTAAAATATTTAATACTACTCTTTGAATATCATCTTTATCAGCAAAAACTGGCGGTACATCTGCTGTAACAAAATTTTCTACTTGATGTTTTTTCTTTTTTATCTCAATAGCTAGTTTAGCTTGGCTTTCTTTTACCATTTTTCCCAAGTCAAAACTTTCCTTTTTAACTTTCTTTTTATTGCTGTCTATTCTAGAAAGTTCTAATAAATCTGTAACAAGTTTTGCCATACGTCTAGCTTCTGATGCTATAACACCTAAAAATTCTTTTTGAGTTTTTTCATCATAGTCTCCCTCCAAAAGTGTATCACTATATCCCATTATTGATGTTATTGGTGTCTTTAACTCATGAGATACATCTGCAACAAACTCTTTTCTCATATTGTCTAGTCTTTCATGTTCAATAATATCTGGTATAAAAGCTATTACTCCCGCAGGTATGTCCTTTTTATCTCTAAAAGGAGAAAACAAGACATTTAAAGTTATACCATCTACCAAAACCTTTTGAGTTGTAGAGGTCCAGTTATCTAAGTATATAATTTTTTCCATATTTATATTTTTATCATATTTACAAAAAATGTCTTCAAAAGAATTATCTTCTGGAGAAATTTTTAGTAATCTTTTAGCAGCAGGATTGATTAGAGCTATCTTGCCATCTCTGTCAAATGCAATAATTCCCTCTGTTGTATGTAATAAAATTTTTCTCAATTCTATTTGTTCTGTTGATTTTTCTTCATCTTTACTCTTTAGAAATTTATTTAATGGATATACAATCACCCTTGACATATATATACTTAATATAATTGCTATTATAACAAATAATATGCTCGCTATAATCAATATAATGTCTAAGTTCTTAGACATTCCTTGAATCATAGTATCTATTTGATTTAAACTGGTTATTTCTTCATTATTTATTATTCCTCCTACATGTGACATATCATCTAGATTATTTATTTCACTATGAATTACACTTAAATTTGCTTGTGTAAAAACGCCGTATTCCAACTAAAATAATAATCTCTGTAATAAATATTACTAGTACAATTTTTAGTGGTGTATTTTTTTTAAACAAAATTTTCCCCTCTTTCTTTATGTTAATTTCTTTATTTCATTATAGATTTTCTCTTCTACATCTTGATTTGATATTGTGTATGCTTTTTTCCCATTTCTTCACATTTATGTTTATCTAAGACTATTTTTTCAATTTCTATATTTAGGTTTTCACCTATTAGCTCATTATTTTTTATAATTATAGATGCTCCAGCTTTTTCTAAAACCCTTGCATTATACATTTGATGATCATTACTTACATTTGGTAATGGAATTAAAATTGAAGGCTTTGATAAATTTGCTATTTCAGTAATTGTCATAGCTCCGCTTCTCGAAACAACTAAATCAGAAATATTTTCTATTTCTTCCATATTATATATATACGGAAAAACTTTGCAGTTTTTTATATTATTAATATTTATTTTTTTTTCTAAAAGATTTCTTTTTATTATATCAAACTGCTTTGGTCCCGCTGCCCATATTATCTGATAATTTTGATTCATTTTTCTCTCTATTATTTCGCATATAGCATTATTAATTTTTTCCGCACCTTGACTTCCACCAAATACAAGAACTATCGGTTTTTCTTCATTTAAACCAATAGCATTTATAATTGTAGTTCTTTCACTTTTACTAAAATTTCGTTTTTTTACTTTTACAGGTGTTCCAGTATATACAACATTTTTGCAATTAGGAATTTTTGATACAGCCTCCTTAAAAGAAACTAAAATTGTATTGGTTCTTTTAGCCGCCATTTTAACCGCTTTCCCAGGAAATGCATTACTTTCATGTAATAATACAGGGATTTTACATAGGTTCGCAGCCATTACAGCAGCTCCACATATATACCCTCCTGTACCTATAACAATATCTGGCTTAAATTCTTCCATTATTTTTTTAGCTTCAAAAATTCCTTTTATAGTTTTCCTCATTTTTCGTAAATTATCTATTGAAATCTTTCTACTTAATCCATAAGCATTTATTGTTTTTAGCTCATATCCTGCACGAGGTACCAAATCATTTTCTAATCCTCGAGTCGTTCCAAGAAACATTATTTTTGAATTTTCTTCTCTTTCTTTTATTATATTTGCGATTGAAATAGCAGGGTTAATATGCCCTGCTGTACCTGCTGCAGCAATAAGCACTTTCATATTATCCTCCAATTTTTAAGTTAAAATTTTTATTTAAAAATCATTTAGTCCATCCAGCTCTCGAAATATTAAGTAATACTCCAATTTCACAGAGCAATATTACCAGTGCTGTTCCACCATAACTAAAGAATGGCAATGGCATACCTGTTGCTGGCATAGATGATGTTACAACAGCTATATTTATTATAGCTTGTATTCCAATCATTCCTGTTATACCAGTAGCAACTAAGCTTCCGAACATATCTGGTGCTCTCATTGCTATTAAAATTCCTCTCCAAATAAAAATTGCAAATAGAATTATAACAAATATACACCCAATAAATCCCAATTCTTCAGCTAAAACCGAAAATATAAAGTCATTTTGCGGTTCTGGTAAATATAAGTATTTTTGTTTACTTTGACCTAATCCTGCACCAAATAATCCACCTGACCCTATTGCATATAAACTTTGTATAACTTGGTATCCAGCTCCTAATTTATCTTGCCAAGGATCTATAAATGTTGTTATTCTTTTTACCGCATGAGCAAATTTAGGAATTTTCCATATTGCAATTCCAGCTAGTGGTATTCCTATTGCGAATCCTGGTACTATTATTTGCCACAATTTACATCCTGCTATTACCATCATAATTCCAACAATTGAAATTATTACTACAGATGCACTTAAATGAGGTTCTATAATTAATAATCCTATTATAGGTATCAACATTGCAAGATGTTTTATCCATCCTTTTGTAAAAAGCTTTAGTTCTTCTCTATCTTTTGTTAATATTCCAGCATAAAAAACTATCATACAAAATTTTACCAATTCTGATGGCTGAAAAGAAAGGCTGTCTGTAACATAAATCCATCTTTTAGCATTGTTTATTGTTTTACCAAATACAAGCACAGCTGCTAGTAAAATGATAGCAATTATGTATGCAACTTTATAAAATCTTTTATAAAATCTATAATCTATGTTTGAAATAAAAGTCATTGCAATAAGCCCAATTACAGCAAAAATCCCCTGTTTTATAAAGTATTTATAACTATTTCCACTTTCAGAAAGCGATGTTGGTGAGCTTGCAGAGAGTACCATTATTAGACCTACCGTTAATAACAATAATACTGTAATTATTAATGTGTAATCTATAGGATTTTCTAAAAAGCTGGAAAATTTTTTGTTTTTTGCCATATAATCTCCTTTCTATCTGTGTTACACTATTAATATACCCAAAATACAAACTACTAGAGTTATTATTGAAAAAATTCGTACTACTTTATTTTCACTCCAACCAGAAAGTTCCATCTTAAATATCCTATTCCCTGTCTTTTTATAATAAGCTACTTATATTATTACAGATAAAGTTTCTAGAATTGGAATTAATGCTATTACTATTAACAATAATGGAATTTTTAAGTATAGAGCCAAACAAGAAATTAGTCCTCCTATAAATAAAGATCCCGTATCTCCCATCATAACCTTTGCAGGGTGAAGATTAAACATTAAGAATCCAAGTATTGCTCCAACAGCAATACTTCCCAATATTGAAACCTCTGGAACATTTTTTAAAATCGAAATAACAGTTAAACAAGATATAATTAATGCACTTACACTTGAAGATAATCCGATCTACTCCATCTGTTAAGTTTATTGCATTTGTTGTTGCAAGTATTACTAGAATTGCAAATGGTACATATATGTATATTGGCAATAATACTTCCTTTTTCCATATAGGAATAATTATTTCTGTTATGTTATGCGTATTTTTAATAATACATATAATATATATTATTGAAATTATAAGTAATCCCATCATTTTATAAGATGGCTTAAGTCCTTTTGTGTCATGTAATACAAGCTTTTTAAAATCATCTATAAATCCCACTATTCCAAATCCAACTATTAAACATACAATTGGAATTATTTTATTTGCTAGTTCGTTTCCACCTATCTTTTTTAAATGTATATAACTAAAAATTGTACATATTATAATTCCTAATATAAATATTATTCCACCCATTGTTGGTGTACCTTGTTTTTTTAAGTGAGATTGAGGTCCATCATCTCTTTCTATTTGACCAACTTTAATCTTTTTTAGTATTGGAATGATTACCGTTGCAAGTATTATTGTAACTATAAAACTGCATATAGCTATAAAAATTGTCTTTTGAAAATTCATTTTATGTAGCTTAGAATCTTTCTAAGCTCCTCCCTTCTATCTTTACGTTATTTATTTATATTTTTTATTATTTCGTTTACTATAATTCTTTCATCAAAAGGATGCTTTACTCCATTTATTTCTTGATATGGTTCATGTCCTTTTCCTGCTAAAACTATAATATCATTTTTATTTGCCATTTTTATTGCTTTTTCAATAGCTTGCTTTCTGTCAACTATTACTTCATATTTGCCTTTAGTTTTAGCAATTCCATCTTCAATATCTTTAACTATATTTTCTGGTTTTTCTGTACGTGGATTGTCTGATGTTATAATTGTATAATCTGCAATTTTTCCTGATATTTCTCCCATTATTGGACGTTTTCTAGAATCTCTATCTCCTCCACATCCAAAAACAGATATAACCCTTCCTCTTGTATAACTTTTTACAGCGCGAAGTATATTTTCTAAGCTTTCTGGTGAATGGGCATAATCAATCATAATAGGTATATTTAATTTATTTTCTACCATTTCAGATCTACCAGGAACTTTTACTTTTTCTAAAGCTACTTTAATAGTTTCGGCATTTATTCCAAACTGTTTGCTTATACAAATTGCACATAAAGCGTTATAAACTGTAAATCTTCCTGGAATATCTACTTTTATTCTTTCATTTCTATCTGTTATTTTCACTTTAAAATCAACATATGAATTTGTAATAGTTATGTCCTTTGCTAAAACATTCCCAGAGTTGTCTATTCCATATCCAATAATTTCATTTTCTGGAAACATATTCGGAATTTTATTTCCATGTAAATCATCTATATTTACAAAACCTTTTTTACACATATTAAATAATTTTAGTTTTGATTCGAAGTAATCTTGCATATTAGGATGTTCTTTTTCGCTTATATGATCCTCTGAAAAATTAGTAAATGCAACAATATCAAAATTACACCCATCCACCCTATGCAATTTTAAG
>CAYTEX010000038.1:0-8072 GCA_964437015.1 uncultured Clostridium sp.
TCTTAGCAGATTTTCCAACTCTGTCTCTTAGATAGAATAATTTAGCACGTCTTGCTTTACCAACTCTAACTACTTCAACTTTTTCTACAAGTGGTGAATGAATTAAGAATGTTTTTTCAACACCTACACCATAAGATATTTTTCTTACAGTAAATGTTTTATTAACTCCTGCACCTTGTACTTTAATTATAATTCCTTCAAAAACTTGGATTCTTTCCTTATTTCCTTCTTTAATTCTTACATGAACTTTAACAGTATTTCCTATTTTTAAATCAGGAATTTTTGATTTTAATTGTTCATGTTCAATAGATTTTATAATATCCATTTTTTATTCCTCCTTTTAAAATTTCTATTGTCGCTAATCAATATTAGTCAATAGATTGTTTTATGTATGAAGTATGATGTTGGAGGTTGGAGGTCTGACTTCCTACTTCCTACTACCTACTTCAAACATTTAATTTTCTTGGTTAATTAAATCTGGTCTTTTTTGTTTTGTGATTTCTATAGATTTTTGTCTTCTCCATTTTTCTATTTCTTTGTGATTTCCGTGAAAGAAGAACTTCAGGAACCTTAATTCCTTCAAAAACCTCAGGTCTTGTATATTGTGGATATTCCAAAGTTCCATTTGAAAACGATTCTTCTTGAATAGATTCTGTTGCTAGTACTCCTTCTTTGTATCTAGAAACACTATCTATTACTACCATTGCTGGTATTTCTCCTCCTGTTAATACATAATCTCCAATTGAAATTTCTTCATCTACAATTTTGTCTATAACTCTTTGGTCTATTCCTTCATAATGTCCACAAAGCAATATTAGATGCTCTTCTTTTGATAATTCAATAACTTTTGATTGGTCTAATTTTTTTCCTTGTGGTGACATATATATTACTTTTGCATTACTTGAATCAAGCGATTTAAAAGCATCATATACTACATCTGCCTTCATTACCATTCCAGCACCACCACCATAAGGTGTATCATCAACTTTTTTGTGTTTATCTTTCGAAAAATCTCTAATGTTTATTAAATTAATTTCTATTAGATTTTTTTCTTTTGCTCTTCCAATAATGCTTTGGTCTAGTGACTGAAACATTTCTGGAAAAAGCGTAAGCACATCAAATTTCATTTATATTAACCCCTCTATTATATGAACTGTTATTTTTCCTTCTTCAACATCAATTTTTTTAATAACTTCATCAATATATGGAAGTAAAAATTGTTTTCCCAGCTCATTTTTAACAACATATATATCTGAGCTACCTGTGTTATAGATGTCTTCTAAAATTCCTAGTTTCTCACCAGTATCTAAATATACATCTAATCCTAGCAAATCTGCTATAAAATATTGACCTTCTTCTAAAGGAATTGCATCGGCTCTGTCAATTTCAACATAAGCATTCTTTAATTTCTCAGCTTCTTCAACTGTTTCTATTCCTTTAAATTTGATAAGTACCATATTTTTATGATATTTAACATCTTCTATTGGTAGTTCTTTATCAATCTTTTTTGATTTAATATATACTTTTTTTAAATTATCAAATCTTGAAATATCATCTACATAAGGATAGACTTTTACAAATCCTTTAATACCAAATGTATTTACTATTTGACCAACTTCTAATTTTTCCTTTTTCATATTTTTACCTTACTTAATTTGAAATAATTATCTTTTCAAATTAGTCTAAAAACTCAACTGTTACCTTCTTATGTTCCTTGGTTGCTATAGCTTTTATAACTGTTCTTATAGATTTTGCAATTCTTCCTTGCTTTCCTATAACTTTTCCCATATCGCTTTCAGCAACTTTAACTTCAAATACAATTACTCCTGTTTCATCTACCTGGTTAATTTCAACTGCATCAGGATTATCAACTAAATTTTCAATTATTGTTTGCAAAATTTCTTTCATAGTATTATCCTCTCTTTTTTATTTTTGTGCATTTTCAACAAGTTGTTTAACTGTATCTGTAGGTTTAGCTCCGTTTTTTACCCAGTTATCGAATTTTTCTTTGTCTAATTTGATAGTTGATGGTTCTGTCATTGGATCATATGTACCAATTTGTTCAATAATTTTACCATCTCTTGGACTTCTAGAATCTGCAACTACTATATGATAAAAAGGAGCTTTTTTCTTTCCTTCTCTTTGTAATCTGATTTTTACCATTTTTTTCACCTCCTAAAGTTTTAATATATATAAATTTAAAAAATTAATAACTAAATTAAAATTTTTTAATTGTTAAATTATAGTTACATTTAATCGTAATATAACTATAATTTAACAACATAACACTTTACATTAAATCTTTAAAATCTTTTATTTGATCAAGGTTTAAGCCTTTCATTATGTTTTTCATACCTTTCTTAGATTTCATTTGTTTCATCATTTTTTGCGTCATTTCAAAACTTTCCATGAATTTATTTATATCATGTACTTCTGTTCCGCTTCCTTTTGCAATACGTTTTCTTCGACTTGCATTTAATAAAGAAGGATTTTTTCTTTCTTTTGCTGTCATAGATGTTATTATAGCTTCTATTCTTATAAATTCTTTATCATCTACTTTTATATCTTTTAGTTTATTTGCACCTGGTAGCATTTTTAAAATTGATGAAAATGAACCCATTTTCTTTATTTGTTTAAGTTGTGCTAAATAATCATCTAAATCAAACTTATTTTTTTGAAGCTGTTTTTCAAGTTTTTCTGCCTCTTCTATGTTTAATGCTTCTTCAGCTTTTTCTACTATTGAAAGTATGTCTCCCATCCCCAAAATTCTTGATGCCATTCTATCTGGATGGAATTCTTCTAAGTCACTTAATTTTTCACCAACACCTGCAAATTTTATTGGCTTTCCTGTAATTTTTTTAACTGAAAGTGCTGCACCACCACGTGTATCACCATCTAATTTTGTAAGAACTACTCCATCAATTCCTACTTTTTCATTAAAGCTTTGAGCTACATTAACAGCCTCTTGTCCTGTCATGCTATCTACAACTAATAATATTTCCTGTGGTCTTACAGATTTTTTGATGTTTACAAGTTCTTGCATAAGTGTGTCATCTATTTGAAGTCTACCCGCAGTATCTATAATTACAACATCATTTAGTTTTGAGATTGCAGTATTTATAGCTCTTCTTGCAATAGAAACTGCATCTTGAACTCCTTCTTCGCTGTAAACTGGTATATTTAATTGACTTCCAACTACTTGAAGTTGTTTTACAGCAGCTGGCCTATATACATCACAGGCAACCATTAATGGCTTTTTACCTTGCTTTCTTAAATAGTTACTAAGCTTTCCTGCTAATGTTGTTTTTCCAGCTCCTTGTAAACCTACCAACATTATTATTGTTGGTGGATTTGGAGATATATTTATTTTGCTATCTGTTCCACCTAAAAGGTCAGTTAGCTCATCTCTAACTATCTTTACAACCTGTTCTCCTGGTTTTAAAGATTTCATAACATCTTGACCAAGAGCTTTTTCTTGAACATTTGATATAAATTCTTTTACAATTTTATAGTTAACATCTGCTTCTAGTAATGCAAGTTTTACTTCTCTTAGCATATCTTTCATATTGCTTTCTGTAATTCTTGCTTCACCTTTTATTTTTTTAGTTATTTCTTGAAGTCTTGATGATAAACCTTCAAATGCCATAGTACACCTCCATTAGTAATCTATATTTTCTTGTATTTTCTTTATGTATTTTTGTTTTTCTTCTTCGCTTTTTGTGTTTTTTATTTTTTCTAAAAGCTTCTTTATGTTGTTTTCTTTTTCCATAAATTTTAGTTTTTGTTCATATTCATATAGCTTTTTTTTCGATTTTACTAATATAGTTCTAACAGCTTGTCTTGTTATATTCTCATTGTCTCCTATTTCTGAAAGTGAATAATCTTGATTATAGTATAAATCCATATAAGATTTTTGTGTTTCTGTAAGTAAATTACCATACAGATTTAATAATATACTTATTTCAACTTTTTCTTCCAATATATTTCACTTCTTTCTAAAAAATATAAACTATATCTGTAATACGGATATAGTTTACACTATTTTTTGCCATTTGTCAAGCATTTTTCAAATATTATTTATTATTTCTTTAAACTTTCTACCTCTGTCATACATATCTTTAAACATATCAAAACTTGTACTTGCAGGTGAGAATAATACTATTTGTTCAGGCTTTGCATATCTTCTAGCTAAATTTACTGCTTCTTGTAAATCTTTTGCCATATATATAGAAATTTCTTTATTTTGATTTTCTTCTTCTTGTTTTACTGCATTAAATATTTTTTCGGCTGTTTGACCCATTAAAATTAATGTTTTCGCTTTATCTAAAATAGGCTTTCCAACTGGTGTATAATCTAAATTTTTATCTGCACCTCCTGCAATTAAAACTATTTCTTCATCAAATGCATTTAAGGCATTTATTAATCTTGAAGGAGATGTACTTGCAGAATCATTATACCATTTAACATTATCTATTTCTTTAACAAATTCTATTCTATGCTCCACTCCTGGGAATTCTTTTATTATTTCAATAGCCTTTTCTTCATCTACTAATGTACTTGTGGCAGCTAAAGCACTACATACATTTTCATAATTATGCATTCCTCTTAAAATAAGCTCTTTTGTATTAACTACATGTTTTCTCAATTTATCTTCACATTTTTTTATTATATCTCCATCAACAATATAGCCTTGGTCAATTTTTTCTTTACTGCTGAAAAATATAACTTTACCATTTGCTTCATTGCTACACTCTCTTGTTATTTCATTGTCATAGTTTAAAACTAAAATTCCATCTTTGTTTTGATATTTAAAAATGTTCTTTTTAGAATCTATATATTCTTGATAATCTTTATGTACATTTAAATGATTTGGTGAAATATTAGTTATTACAGCTATATCAGGACTAACATCCATTCCCATTAATTGAAAACTACTTAATTCTAATACAACTTTGTCATCTGGCATAATTTCATTTAATTTTGAAAATAGCGGTGTTCCAATATTCCCTCCAACATAAGTTTTATAGCCAGCGTTTTTCAATACTTCATATATCAAAGTAGTTGTCGTGGTTTTTCCGTCACTACCTGTTATTCCAATAATTTGACAAGGGCACATTTTCATAAGCAATTCAATTTCAGTTGTAACTATAGCACCTCGTTCTGCTTCTTTTTCAAGTTCAGGGGTTGTTGGTAAACAACTTGGACTTCTAAGTATTAAATCAAATCCATTTAAATTAGAAAGATAATCTTTACCTGTATATATTTCCATTTTATATCTTTTTATTTTATCTACAATATCTTTTGGAATTTTTTCAAGATCTCTTCCATCAAATACTGTAACAATTGATTTTTTATTATAAAAATAGTCTAGAAGTGGTAAATTGCTTACTCCTAACCCGATTATTGCAACTTTCTTGTTTTTTATATAATTTTCAAATTCTATTAATTTTTCATTTTGATATTTCAATTTTTAGTCAATCCCTTCTTTTTATATTTTAATAATATAATTTATTCAATCTTCAAAATTATGCTAACATATTTTTTTATTTTTTACAAGATTTAGTTGTATGTTTTTTTTTATTTTAGTTCATAATATTTATATAATCAAAATTATATGGAGGTGTTTAGCATGTCAGAAAAAAATAAAAATAAGAACAACAATAATAATAATAATAATAATAATAACAATAATAACCAAAATCGTTAATAAATAAAAAGCGGAACTAACATTCACACAGCTAAGAAATCTACGGAAAAATTCTCCCTGTCGGTTAATTTTTCCTAGAATAAACTAAAAAGAGTTTCTGTTTTATATAGAAACTCTTTAAATATATACTATTATGCAAACATCGCATATATGATTAATGTTATTATAAAGTATAATTTTAAGTCTTTATCTTTAAAAATCTTTTTAAACCATTCTTTAGCTTGACTTTCCATTTTTCTTGTTTCTTCGGTATTTTCCAAGATATCTACCGAGTAACCCTTTACATTTTCTGCAGAAAAATACACAGCAAATTTTTTAGGTTCATTAAAATTTGTATCTTCTATTGGTAGATATTTTGACCCAACCAATTGATTATTTTTAGAGAAAATGTCTACTTTTAAATATTTTCCATTTAAGTTATTACTTTCTGTAGAAGTTACCTCTCCTAAAATTCTACCGTTTACAGATGTAGCTTGAGATAAATTTATTTTAACTCCTTCTGGCACTTCTCCAGTTGATTCTATGTTTTTATACATTGCATTAAGTCCAATATATGTAATTAACATTGTAAATAAATAAAATGCAACAACCCAGATTATATATTTTTCAAAAGTTCTTACCCTATCCATAAAAAACCCCTTAAACAATAAATAATTACTCTACATATAAATTATACCAAAATCTTACATTTTTTTCACTAGTTTGAGAATAGAGAGCCTTCAAAATTCACTGTTTGCGTGAGGTGTGTACTGTTTTTCGATTCTAATTTGTATACAATAAATTTGAAAGGAACGATGAAAATGGATAATTTAAAAATAGAAAAAAGCTCAAAGGCAAGTAATAGTGTAACAAGAACAATTCGAATAAGTGGTAAAAATTTTGATACAATTTCAGAACTTGCAGAGAAACATGACTTAAGTTTTAATGCTGTAGTAAACCAAATAATAGACTACGGATTAAAACATCTTGCAAAAAAATAATTTTCATTTTTGGACAGACTTTTCAATTGGGGACAGTCCCCAAATGGAAAGTCTGTCCCCAATTAAAAATTATTTTGATTTATCCTGTTCTTTAGTTGTTGTAATTGTAGGTTCTTTTTTTTTCATATCAAGCAATCTCCTCTCATTTTTCCTCTATTTCATTCCCTCGATAAACATTTTGTTTAACATTTGTGGATTTGCTTTTCCTTTTGTTGCTTTCATCGCTTGTCCTACTAAGAAACCTAATGCTCTATCTTTACCAGCTTTGTAATCCTCAATTGATTGTGGGTTTGCTTCAAGTATTTCTTGAACTATTTTTTTAATTTCTCCCTCATCTGATATTTGAATCCAACCTTTTTCTTTTATTATTTCTTCCGGTTCTCGCGGATTTTCAAACATTTCTTCTAATACGTCTTTGGCAATTTTTGAACTTATTGTTCCCTTGTCTATTAAACTTACTAAATTTGCTAAATGCCTTGCTTCAAATGGTATTTGATTTGGTTCCATTTCTTTTTCATTTAATATTCTAGAAATATCTGAAATTATCCAGTTGCTTACTGCTTTATAGTTTCCACATATTTTACCTGCTTGTTCAAATAAATTTGATAAATATTTTGATGAAACTAGTATTTTTGCATCTTTTTCTGATAATTTGTATTCGTTTAAATATCTATCATATCTCGATTCTGGAAGTTCTGGTAAACTCTTTTTCACATTTTCTATATATTCTGTTGAAAGTTTTATTGCAACTAAATCTGGCTCAGGGAAATATCTATAATCATCTGCATTTTCCTTTGTTCTCATTACAAATGTTTTTCCAGATACATCATCCCATCTTAAAGTATCTTGAGTAACTACGCCACCATTTTCTATAACATCTATTTGTCTTTCTATTTCATAATCTATTTCTCTAACAATACTTCTAAATGAATTCATATTTTTTGATTCTGTACGAGTTCCCATAGGTGTTCCTTTTTTGTGTACTGAAACATTCACATCTGCTCTATATGATCCTTCTTGCATCTTGCAGTCTGAAACTTCGATATATTCTAAAATTGATTTTAATTTTTTTAAATATTTTTCAGCTTCGCTAGCTGATTTTATATCTGGTTCAGAAACTATTTCTATTAATGGTACTCCAGCTCTATTAAAATCTACTAATGTTCCTCCACCAAATTCATCATGATTAAGTTTTCCTGCATCATCTTCTATATGAATTCTTGTAATTCCTATTCTCTTTTTGTTTCCATCATCGCCATCTATTTCAATATAACCATGTTCACAAAGTGGTTTATCAAATTGTGAAATTTGATAAGCTCTTGGTGTATCTGGATAAAAATAATTTTTTCTATCATTTTTACTATCTCTTGAAATTTCACAATTTG
>CAYTEX010000039.1:0-8032 GCA_964437015.1 uncultured Clostridium sp.
ATATGCGGTTAAACAGAATTAGTTATTTTCAAAAAAGTACCCGGTCCCAAATTGAAAATTTCAAAAAAGTACCCGGTCCCAAATTAAAAAATTATAGATTTTATTTTTTCTATGTTGTTTATTGTTGTTTCATATCCACATTTGTAACAATCTTTTATTTTATCAATATCTAGCAGTCCAATGTCGTTTTCTGTAGGTATAGTTAATATATAATCGCTTTTTTCTAATTCTTTCTCAATTATTTTATTTCCCATTATATCTATGGTTCTCATTACTATATCCATTACATTACTTTTGCTGTTTATTCTTATTGGTTCAAAGTTTACCGTTATAACCTTGTCTGCACCTAAATTAAAAACTTCATTTACCGGAATATTGTCTGTCGTTCCTCCATCTAAGAAAATATGATTTTTATATTCGTATGGACAAAATACTGCTGGAAAGCTACTACTTGCTCTTACTGCTGTTCCAATAGATGCATCCATAATATATTTTTGATATTCAGAATTTTCTTGCTTTTTATTTGTAAAAATATATTCTTTTCCATTTTTCAAGTCTACAGTTGGTATTGCTATTGGCATCTTAATATCTTCTATCTTATATACATTTTTCTTTTTCGCTAAATTATTATACATATCTTCTAGAATCTTCCCGTCATTTATTCCAGAAATTTTAAATTTTCTATTTACTATATACCCACCAACTTCATTTAATATAGTTCTCTTATTTATGTTAGAAATTGCTTTTCCATATCTAATAAATAGCTGATATATATGCATTGGAGAATATCCCATAGCATATAATGATGCAACTAAGCTTCCTGAGCTAGTTCCACCTATAATATCAATTTTGATATTTTTTTCTTCAAGAGCCTTCAACACCCCAATATGCACTGCACCTCTAATACCTCCACCAGATAAGGCTAATCCCAGTTTCATAGAACCCTCCATAAAAAAAAGAAGTATTTAACTTCTTTTTTATTATTTGCTATTTATTAATATAGTATACGTCTTCTATTGTAATTTGTTCCTTCTTTAAATCACCTATTTGGTCTGGATAATTTTCTTTCTTTAAATTTGAAATATCTTTTATAATATTTCCATCATTGTCTAAATATGTTTTATTTTCGCCATTTGAAATTACAACATAGTCCTTTTGTATAGAAATATTTGGTTTTTCTATAGATAAAACATTTTCCATTTTGTCAGAATAAATCTCTGATATTCCATTACTATCTATTGCTTGTACTATATTTTTTCCTTTTACTCTTTGAAGCGAACTATACTTCATATCTACAATTACTTTTCCGTTGCTATTTATAACCCCAAGATTTCCATTATCATCAGTTGCTATAAAATAATTTTTATATAAATACTCTATATATCTATACTTGTCTTCAACAAGCTTATTTCCATTTTTATCAACTATTCCATAATAAGTAATATTATTATTTAAAATAGTTGATATTCTATAATCTTCATTCTCTGTTTCATATATGCTAGCATTAAAATTCATATCTACAACATTTACTTTTGAATCATATACCTTATTTGTTCCAGCTTTGCTTACATATAAATATATTCCTCTTGAGTAAATTTCATCACAAGTAACATCAATAAGTGTTTTTCCGTCTAGAGATGCTATTCCGTATTTTTTGTTTTTTTGTAACATTAAAAGATTAAAATTTTCATCATATATAATTTCTTGATAGTCATTTCCTATAATTTTTTTAGCTTGATTGTATAATCCATACTTACCATTAGAAGAGACAATTAGGTAAATTTTCTTATCATCTTTTAATAGCACTCTTTCTATATCATTATATTTAATATCTAATATTTTTTTACCTGTATAACTAAAATATCCATATTTATATCCATCATCTGATTTATTCAATACAATAAAACCTGATTTTGTATACCCATTTTCATCAGTATAGTACTCGTCTGAATTACACATATCATATTTTGCATCAACCAATTTATTTCCTTTTAAGTCAATAACTCCATATTTTCCATCTTTAGAAACTAAAAACTTTCCCTCTGTTGGCTGAAGATTTTCTATCTTTTCATAAATATTTTTTGTAATTTCTTTTCCATTAAAATCTATTAAACCATATTTACCATCTTTCTTGTACTTAAGCACACTTTTCTCATAATTTAAAGTACTTGCTACATTTTTCAGTTTTATTGGTTCTACAGACTCAAATTTATTAAATAATTTCTCTTTGTTTTGGTTTAATACTTCTGGCTTGTTTTCAGTATAACATATAAATATTTCTTTACTTGGGTTTGGAATAATAACTTTTTCGTAATTGGCTTCTATAACCACCTTTCCTGTTTCGTCTATAACCCCATACTGGTTGTTCTCTTTGTAAATATAATATTTAAATTCTGATATATCTTCTATTTTATAATCATATTTTTTATTTAATATTTTTTTTGCAAATATAACACCTGCAATTATTACAATAATAGTAATTATAAATATAATAGCTTTTTTCATATAGTAATCCTCATTTCTTATTTAATTACTAATATACACTAAAAAAAAAATATAAATTCAAGCCCAATATTCAAAAAATAATAGAAGCATAGGTTTCCCCATGCTTTTATACTACAAACTTCTTTATAATGAATATACCTACTGAAATTACTAATAAACCAGTTCCCACCATAAAGTAAATTATTAAATTTTTATTTTCACCAGTTGAGGTATATAATGATACTATTGCAGATGCATCATCTGCTTCAGATGTTTCCATATCTCTTACAATATAACTTCCAGAATGACATATTGATTGAGGTGTTAAAGTAATATTTCTTATTCCTATAATTTCTGAATAGCTTTCCCATCCAAGTATTTCATCTGATGTTGAAAGTAAATTGCTTACAGTAAATTCAAACTCATCTGTGCGTGATTCACCTTCATTTGCAACTTCAGGCATTAAATCCTGCTCAATATTTATAATACTTTGTTTATAATTTTTATTTGCATTTATAACATCTTTACCAAAATACTCTTCATTCTCGATATCTTTTAAGAATATATCGTTATCATCTTGTCCTTCATAAGTCGCATTTTTATTACTTATATAATCAACAACTTTTGAAACTGTTGTTGTAACTGGTTTAACGCCTTCTGTAATTATACCTTCTGTATAATATTTCTCTGTTGCATAATCAAGTTCTGATTTGTTCTGAGCATCAAGAGAATATACAACTGTAATAGTTGAACCATATATGTATGACTTATCTGTTTCTATCTTAACATTAGCATCATTTAAAACCGATAGGTTACTGTCTACATTTTGATTTGCTGGATTTGCATTTATTAGATTTGATCCATCTTGTAATGTTATCTTAACATTTTTTATTTTCTTTGTTAATTCTATGTTTACATGTGGTCTTTCTATAATTCCAAAGCTCATTCCTGTACAATTTGAATTTAGTTTGTCTGCCTCATTGTGTGCTATTTCCGGATTTTTTACGTACTCAAATTGAACATCCATAATTGGGCTTTCTGCATCAATAATAGTATTTTGTTGTGATGTACTATAATTTAATTCCACATTTTTATTTTCGTCTTTTTGTCTATCTTGTATTACACTTACTTTATCTGTAGCTACAGAATTATTTTTTCCAATATCTTCAATAAACCAGCTCTTTTCGTTTGTAGCTGTTGCATTTTTTGCATTTCCTGTTAAAATTGTTGACTTATATAAATTACTATTTATTGGATTAGATTCCCCATTAATTTTTGTATTAATTTCAATTTTGTTACCATTTAAATCTGTATATTCAGTCTCTCCATTTCCATAAGTAAATTTCAAATAATATCTACCTGGTATCATTCCTGGTAGTGAATATGTGCCATCTTCTTTAACCTTAATAATCGCATCCTGACTAGTTGCCTTCCATTTGTTACCTATCTTAGTTAATTCACCATTATACAATTTAGCAGCCTCATTCGTATTTGCATTCATAAGTGTTACTATTACATCAGATATAGTTTTTTCTTTGAATGCTCCATTATTGTCTATATCTAGATATCCATTACCTATTCTCTCGTTTTTACGTGAATTTTCTTCTTCTCCTTCGAGTTGATTTACTTTTGTATCTTCAAACACTGTACCTGAGATTGTTCTTTCACTTGCTAATTTCCATTTTATGAATAATTCTCCATCTTGTGCATCTTGATTTAATGTCCTATGTGTATAAGTATCATTGTTTTTCCAGTTTTTATCTTTTCTTGTATAAATATGATATCCACTTGCATTTGCTACAGTTGGAGCTATTCGGAAAATGCTTTTCAATTCATCTGCAGATTTTGTTAATAAATTTGTTAATGAATCTTGTGTTACCTTAAACTGAATATATGTGCTTTCTATAGAATTAGGCTTAATTCCTGTTTTAAAAGCTTTATTTGATCCTGATATATCATATTCTGCAGTTGAGTTTGAATCACTTGAAATACGCCATCTATTTATTTCACTATTAATAGCTTCATCTCCCAAATCATCTTTATTTAGTTCATATCTAGAAGTATCAAATTGATTTGTAAGTGATGTTAAATGTAGTGCTTGCTCGGTATATATATCAGGAAGATTGTGAGTTGTACTATTTTTTACACTTATTTTGTATACAACGTACACCTTGCATTCTGGATCTGCATTTTCTTTGGCAAGATTATATTTTATATCAGATGGATACATTTTTTGTGTAAATGTTCTTGCGGAATTTTGAAAAGCTATTGCAGACTGTGTTTTTTTACTTTGTTCATCTATTATGGCATCTTCACCATATTTATATGTAAAAGTATAATTTCCTCTAACAATTTTTACATACTCAATTTCCTCATTTACACTATGTTCCGCATTTAATTTTTCTATTAATCCCAAGTTAATATTTTCAATTGTATAGTTAGATGTATTATAAAATCCTGTAAGGAGTCTTTGTGACATATCACCTACTGCATTTGTTCTTATACTGTATTCAGATAGCCCTGAAGTAGTTCCTTTATATGTAATTGCTTTACCATTTCCCTTTAAATTTCTATCATCTAAATCTTCTGTTTTTACTTCCTCTAGCTTAGCTTTTGAATTTATTTTTACATCAGAACCTACAAATGGAGTTGCCAATATATAGACTTTATCGTTATATGTAAATTCTACATGGCAGTATGCTAGTTCCCAATATGTAAATTTGCTTCCATTAGTTTTTTTTGTAAATTTATATTCTCCATTTTTATCCGTTCCTGAAGCATTTGTAGTTGCAATTACTTTGTTTGTCCTATTATCAATTAAATTTACAGTTATTCCTTGTAGCAGTATGTCATTTGAACCGTTTTTATAAATATTGTCATAGTTATTCTGTTTCGTATCTGGTCTGTCTACCCAGACTCTTCCCGATAAGCTTACATATTTGTAATTGTAAGTTGTAGCCTTTACATCATTATTCTGTTCTTCTACTTTTTGATTTCCTAAAAATACCCAGTCCCTGTCTCTAATTTCAGATGCTCCTGGTGATGATGTTGGCAGACGATATCCTGGTTGGGATTCTATGTCATATCCAGATGGTGTCTTGGTTTCATATATATAATAATCTCCATACAAGATACCCTCTATTTCTAATTTTCCTCTGCTATCTGTTTTAAAAGTAGTTGCATTATTATAACTTACATATTCAATTTTATTACCTACCTGCTTTATCCAGCCTTGACTTGTTGAGTTATTTTTTAGATTTCTAGCGTATATTTTTACTTCTGCTCCAGCTAAGTATACATCAGAATTTACTCCTAAATCTTTTTTGTACGTTCCATCTTGCTTATATATTGTTAACTTGGTCTTTTTGTTTTTTATAGTATATGTTACTGTATGTGAGCCTCTTCCTCCCCAACCAGAATCTCCATTATATTTTATGTAATTATTATCTGGAACAAAGACATTTGAAGAACTATCTTTTATTATTGTATATCCTCTTCGATAAGATTCATATCCATTTAAAACAACACTGGCGCCATTTCCCCCATAATCTCTTAGATTGGTATATCCTGGCTGATTCATTAAATTATATCCTTCTGGAGAGTCAATTTCAAATACATAGTATTCTCCAACAATCAAATTCTTTATAGTAAATTCTCCAGCAACAGTGCCACTTCCGCAATATTGTTTTCCTGTTACAAACTCATATTTATTATTCCAACTTTTTCCATATTTAATCTGACTATTTTCATATCCTAGCCAACCAGAATTAGAATTATTTTTAAAATATATTGCAAATTTCGCATTATTTAGTGGTGTACTATTATCATAATCTTGTTTTTTTACAGTTAACTTTCCACTTAATACTTTAATCGTTTTTGTTGCTGTTGAAGGATACTCATTAATTACATCGGTTACATTTATCGCATTTTGTCCAACAGCTGATTGATAAAGCTTGAATCCTACTTTATATCCATTTCCAGTGTATTTAGCTGTAATGTTGATTTTTTTTATTTCCAGCTCTCTTTTGTTTTTTATATAGATTGTATCTCCCTGTTTTATTGTATTTATACTTTTATTCTGTGTACAAGCTTCATTACTATAAATTTGAAAATACGATGAATAATTCTCGTTAGACGAGAACGTTCTTCCATCTGACCATTCAATAGATATCTTTTGTACTGTTCCAGTTAATTTCTTTATTTCTAAACTTCCAACATCAATTTCTGAAGTTGCTTTAAAATCTCCCGTTTCTATACTTGCTGTTGTATTATATCCTTTTGGTTGCTTACTAGCATTTTTTGCTGCATTATAAATACTTTCTACATCTCCTTTTTTATATCCATAGTCCTCATATGTTATATTACCAAAGTTTACATTATTAAAGTTAGTTCCATATAAATCTTTTTTATTAAATGGTTCATATGCCTTTCCGGCTTCACTAAATTCTCCTATTAATTTCCATAAACATAATTGATGCTTTCCTGCTATAGGTTGGAATCCACTAAATCCATACTTTTCGCTCCACGATTTAGGATACTTTCCAAGGCGGAAATCATTCGTTGGTAAACCAGGATTTATTCCCGAATTTTTTGCACTTCTTAGAATATATGCGATAGCCCTTTCAAATTGACTTGAACTATTACTACTATACCAATACTTGTCTTTTCCTATTTGTTTATACGCTCCACTGGCAGCATCTTCATTCATTTGAACACAAAACCACCCGTCCCTATTTTCACCTAATATTGTTCCTATATCTGTGTCAGCATATACATATGTGCTTCTACTCAAAATTAATATAATTATACTGATAAAAAACAGTAAACTATGTTTTTTTATTTTGCTCATTTAGTATTGTTCCTCCTAAATTTAGTTGTCTATTTTTTTCTTGCTTTTTCTAATAAAGCATATTTCTAGTATAGTCATTGTTGCCAATAAAATAATTACAATAGTTAGTATATTAGTTGTTGTTAAACCAGTCTTTATACCTACTATTACATTTGCTTCTCCTAAATCATCTTCTCCTGATTTTTTATTTCCAAAAGTTGAGTCTACATCTGCTGTTCCATTTAAAGATGAAGCATCAGCTATTTCCGCTATATTATTTGTTAAACCAGTATTGCTTTCTGTCATAGTTTTTGTAAGAACTAATGTTAATTCTTTAGTTTCCCCTGGTTGTATTTCCTCTTTTTCAAGTGCTTTAGAATAAATATATTCACCAGACTGATACCAATCTTTATTTAAACTAGAGTTAAAGTTTAAATCTGCGGGTTTATAATCTACTATTTGTTTAGCATATCCTGCTATATCTCCATTATTTTTTACTCTAATTTTGTATTCTATAGCTACCACTGAGCCTTTTAAAGCTTTGGAATGAATTTCTATTTTTGCCATATTAACATTATCATATTCTTTATCTGATGTTCCATTTGCATTGTTTATACTAATTTTGCTTACTGTTTTTGTTAGCTCTAAATCGAATTTTTGGGCACTTATCAAACCTAAGTCTATATTATTAATATCTTTATCTTCAATAGTTATAATATC
>CAYTEX010000040.1:0-7980 GCA_964437015.1 uncultured Clostridium sp.
AATAGCAGTAAATACTGCTATTCTTTTGTATTTATCAGGTTTAGCATTAATTACAATTGAATAAAATTGAAGTAATATTACAATAATATTACAATTATATGACATTTTAGTTAAAGGTATTGCAATTTAAAAGAATTAAATATAAAATAAAAATGTATTTAATAACCAGAGAAAAATAAGGAGAAAGTAATGCAAAGTTGTTTGGGAATATATATAGAAAACAATTTAATTAAATATGCAAAAGTCTCAAAAGATAAGAACAACTTTAAAGTTGAAGCGTATGGAATTACCTTTTTTGAAAACATAACTGAAGCTATCAAAAAAGTCGTAGAAGAAACATATAGCTTTAATACGCCAATTAGCATTAACTTATCAAATGAAAAATACCTTTACTTTGATATTTTTTCATTACTTTCAAAAAGTGATATTCAAAAAACTGTACAGACAGAATATGAATCATATTGCGATGAAAATAAATACAATCCAAAAGCTTTTGAAACAAAATATGCGTTAGTTCCAAGCATAGAGAACAAAGACAAAATAAGAGCAATTGATGTTTTGGTAAATAAAATCGAATTAAATAGGCAGAAACAATATTTGGAAAAAACAAACCTTTCAAAGATTTTACCATTAGGTTCAGCCATTTCGAGCATTGCAAGATTAGGTAAAAAAGAAAATGTTCTAATTGTTAACATGGAAAACAAAACAACAATTACAACTATATATGATAGACAATTATATAATGTTGAAACAATAGATTCAGGAAGTCAAGAGGTTTTAGAAAAAATAAATCGAGTTGAAAACTCAATAAGCAAAGCGTATGAAATATGTAAAGGGACAACAATATATACATCAAATGTTATAGATGACACAAAAGAACAACCATATTTAGAGAATATAGTTCCAACACTATATTCTATTGCCAATAGAGTACAACAAATAATTGCAGAATCACCAGAAAAAATTGGGACAGTATACTTAACAGGAACCCTTTCAGTTGTTAACAATGTAGACTTGTATTTTCAAGAAGTTTTATCAGCGACTGATTGCAAAATATTAAAACCTAAAATAATTGATGAAGCTTCATTACAGGTAAATATAAAAGACTACATAGAAGTTAATAGTGCGATTGCATTGGCATTACAAGGATTAGGAGAAGGGCCACAGACTCTTAACTTCAAAAGTTCAAGTATTGGTGATCAAATAAAACAAATAGTCAATGCAAATGTAAGTTTTGGAAAGAAACAAAACAAAACAGATAAAGAGGGAAAACCTAAAAAAGAAATTAACATTAATTTAAAAGGTGCTTTAGATAAGACAGAATTAATGCTGATAAGAGCAGTTGTTGCAATAATTTTAATAAACATAATTTTTGTAGTATTTTCAAAAACGTTATATAAGCAGATGGAAAAAAAGCAAACAGAAGTTGAAAATTTAATAGCTGAAGAACAAAAAGAAATTGCTAATATAAATAATGACATTACATCATTAAATGCTAAAAACACAAAATATCAAGCTTTAACGCAAGAATTAAAGGCTATAAATGAAAAAATAAGTAATATTGCTGAAATGAAAAATTCAATTCCAAATTTACTTAACCAAATAATGTATGTTATACCAGAGGAAGTTAAGCTAATATCAATAGAAAATACTACTGAAAAAAATATAACTATAGTTGCAGAATCAGCAAACTATGATCAGTTGGGTTATTTTATAGCAAAAATAAAATTAGAGGGATACTTAATAAATGTTGTATCTTCAAGTGGTGAAAAATCAGGAGATACAGTTAAGGTTACGATAGAAGGAGTTTTACCATGAGAAAAGTTTTAATTAGTGTGCTTGTCGGTTTAATGATAATTGGTTCTTGTTTCTTTGTGGTAAATGGTTTTGCAAGAATGAAAGTATATGGAGCTAAAGGGATAGACCAAAAAGATGCCATAATAGAAGAAAAAATAGATGAGCTTTCAAACATAATAAGTATCACATATGTTGGAGCTGAGTCAAACCTTAAACAAGCAGCAAATAAATTGATAGATAGTAAAACTGAATATGAAAACCAAGCAGCACTGTCAAATTCAAATAGTTCAAGTTATGCTTCAAAATTAGAAGCTTATGATATTGACTACTTGTGGACAAAACTTGGAAACTATGCTAAAGATGAAAATGTTGTAATTAAAATCGAAGTTACAGCAGGTAGTGCAAGTTCTAATTTGTATAATTTGAATTTTACAATTACAGGAACATATGTCGGAGCAACGGATTTTATATACGATATAGAAAATGACACAAAGTTAGGTTTTAAAATAGATAACTTTAAAATGACAAATGGTTCTGGATCAGAAGTAGTTGGTTCGTTTTCTTGCATAGATATACCAATAAGTGTTGGAAGTATCGAAAATACAACTAATGAAGCTAAAGAAAACGAAAACCAAAGTAATACAACACAAAATACAACAAATTCTACAAACACAACAAATAATTCGAAGTCAACAAGTAATGATAAGACAAACACTAATTCTTCTGCAGCCAATCAATATGGCATATCAGATCCTAACCATTCGAACTTAACAAGTATTGATAATGTAATTACTAAATAGAAAGGAAAAAGATATGACAAAAGTAATTAAAGAAATTATTATAATGCTTCTTGTATGTCTTGTAGCCATGTTAGCACTTGCAATTGCTTTATATCAATACATACCTGGAAAAAAAGTAGTTCCAGTAATAAGCAAATATCAAGCATCTGAGCAGGTACAAGATTTATTAGAAGATAATATAGATCAAAAAAATGACAATGATAGAGTAATACTAACATATGAAGTTACAAAAGGAGAGCTTTCTGGATATCAAGTTACAAATGACTATATACCTGGAAAATCAAATCCTTTTGGAGAAGTTAGTAAAACTATAGAAGAACCAGAGGAAACCAATTCTTCTGAAACAAACTCAACAGAAAATCAAAGTTCAACGTCGAATTCTTCAACACAAAATAACACAAAAGTTGAACCATCAAACCCAAGTGTATATGAGGAAAATGGAACAAAATAAATTAGTCCTTAACGTTATATTAGCTTAAGCTAATATAAATCAAATATTAGAATTTTAAATTTATAATGAAAGGGGGGAAAACAAATGAAAAATAACAAAGGTATAACATTAATCGCTTTAGTAGTTACTATTATAGTTCTATTAATATTAGCAGGTGTTTCTATAGCAATGCTTACAGGGGATAATGGAATATTAGGAAGAGGACAACAAGCTTCTACACAAACAGCTGTTACAAATGCAAGTTGCTATGAAAGTTGCTGAATGCGTAACTGAATATTTTGCTGTTAGCTATGCTGGAGCAAGTAATTCAACTTATAATACAACAACATATACAGGCGCTAATGCGCTTGATGCATATATATTAGCTGAATTAAAAAAATTAGATTTAAAAGATGTTAATGTTACTATAGGTGGTACAGCTTTAGCAAGTGCTACTGCTACATCAGGTGAAGTTAAAATTGTATCAAAAAATGATAGTAATGTTTATTCAACATCAACATGGTCAACAGGTGGTAAATTCACAACATGGAAAAACCATTTAGGTGAATAATATTAATGATATAAAAGCATATGCATGCTATATGCATATGCTTTTTATAAAAATAAAATATAGAAATAAAAGGAAAAATAAATTAACAAATGAACATATTTTTATATATAATAATATTCATAATGGGAACACTATTTGGAAGTTTCTATACTTTAGCAGTGTACCGAATACCAAAAAAGATAGATATAATTTACACTCACTCATTTTGCCCAAACTGTGGTCACAAACTAGGATTTTGGGAACTAATTCCCGTATGGAGTTACTTGATTTTGGGAGGAAAATGTAAGCAATGTAAACAAAAAATAAGACCAAGATATTTTATTTTAGAAATATTATCAGGCCTTTCATTTGTGTTACTTGCATATGGTCTAAAAATAAATGCAAATAACTTAAACGTAAATACTTTAATAAAAATGTTATTTATAGTACTTTATCTTGTTGGAATATTTATAATAGCAGGAATAGACAAAGAAGAAAGAAAAATAGAAAAAAGTGTATTATACTATGGTATTATGGTCTCTTGCGCATACATAATATATCTATGCATAATGGGACAAACTAGTATATATAGATATGTGATGTATTTAGTCACATTAATAATATTATTAATAATAGATACAGAAAATCAAATTACAAAAGCAAAACAAAGTTATATTATAGAAACACTTATGCTAATAGTTGTAATGCTAATAAATACTTCTGTATTTGCTACAATTTCAAGTATTGCAATTGTTTTTACATCAATTATACTAACTAAACTTATATATTATATAAAAAATGCACTAAACAAACATAAAAAAGAGCACAAGGATTTGAAACAAATACACAAATTTGCGTATTTACTTTCAATAGCAAACGTAATTTTATTAATAGGACAAATATGTTTTATGTGTTAATAATAAAAATATAAAGAAGGAAAAGATATGAATTTTAGAAATAACAAGGGATATACAGGTGTGGATATTTCGGTTGCAATGATTATAATCCTTATATTTATACCAACAATTTTTGCAGTAGTCAATAATATCCAAAGAATAAATGCAAAAGCTGAAAGGCAAGCAAATGCTGTAAATATTGCTACAGATATATTAGAGATTGCAAAATCACTAAATTATGATGGAGTGGAAACTGTAATAAGTGAAACTGATCCTGATAGTAAAAAAGCATTTACTAATCTTCTTAGTACAAAATATGGAACACCCCAATATGAAACTATTGCCTCAGATGTTGAGGAAGAGAATTATGACTATGTTTATTATTCATATTCTGGAGAAAAAAATGTTCATTATAGGATACAGATTGGACTTTGGAAATATAAGCCTGAAGAAACTCAAGCTTCGCCAGATTTAGTAAAAAAGATAAAAGTTACAGTAACATATCCTGTTGATAAAAATACAAAAACCTTAGATATTAGTACTGTATTACAAAAAAATAGTTAAAAGGAAAGGTAAAAAAATGATAAAATCTGATAAAGGAATAACTCTAACTTCTCTTGTAATTTATGTAATTGTTTTGATGATAGTTATTGGTCTTATGAGTAGTTTTTTAGGATACTTTTACAAAAATACCAATAAAATTACAATAAAAGAAAACTATGAAGAACAATTTACAAGATTTTTATCATATTTAATAAAGGATACTAATTCAGATCAATTATACTTTGTAAAAGCAGATTCTAATAATAAATATCTAATTTTAAAATATAATGATGGATCACAGCATCAATATATTTATTCAAACGAAAGTATTTACTATATTAATGTAAGTGAAACAGCACCAAAAAAAGTATTATTATGTAATAATGTAACTGGTTTAACAATGGATTATTCAGCAAATATATTACAAATTAATATGACGATAAATGGTAAAAACTACGAAAAACTTTTAAATATAAGTATATAAACAAAAGAAAGGATGGGAGTTATAATGGATATTAGAAAAAGACAACCATTAGGAATAGAATTAGTTAGAAGAGGTATAGTTGATGGAGAGGCAATAGAAAGAGCGCTTCAATATCAAATGGATCATCCAAATAAAAGAATAGGAGATATACTTTACATTTTAAAAGAAGCAGATCCTGAAAGGCTAGCTAAGGAAATAGGGGAAATAATTGGTGAAAAAGGAATTTATCTCACAGAGGATAAAATAAAAATTGATGTCACTGAATATATTCCTTGGGACATGATGAAAGAAAATAAGGCTGTTCCTTTTGAAGTAGAGTCAGGTAAAATAAAAGTTGCATTTGCAGATATTGCAGGAAATAAAGAAAGTATAAAAAGCATAAAAATGATGCTTTTAAATAAAGGTCTTGTTATGGAAACATATATGGCTTTTGAAACCAATATAGAAGAGTATTTTTCAAGTTTCGAAAGCAAAATAGAAGAAAATATGGGAGACTTAGAAGAAACAAATTCTGTAACAGAATTAATTGACAATATTATAAAACTTGCTATTGAAAAAAGAGCATCTGATATTCATATAGAGCCACAAATAGATTCTGTTAGAGTTCGTTTCAGAATAGATGGTGAACTTTTTGTTATGGCCAATATTGGAAAAGAAAAACAACCACAAATGATAGGTAGACTAAAATCTATTTCTAATATGCACCAAGAAAAACAAGAATCACAAGATGGTAGAATTCTTTTATATGATGATTATAATATTCGTGTGTCTTCACAAAAAAATATATATGGTGAAAAATTTGTTTTAAGAATGCTTAAAAAGAGTGCTAAAATTAGAGATATTTTTGAACTAGGATTTCCGTATGGAGAAAAAGAATTAAATAAAGCTATTAATAAGAAAAACTCATTAACAATTATGGCAGCACCAACAGGTGAAGGTAAAACAACAACACTATACAGTATATTAGATTATTTAAAGAGTGATGATATAAATATTACAACAATTGAAGATCCTGTTGAAATTAGAATACCAGGATTAAATCAAATAGAAATTGATAAAAACGTAAGATTTGCAGATAGTTTAAGAACTATTTTAAGACAAGATCCAGATGTAATTTTAGTTGGTGAGATAAGAGATAAAGAAACAGCAGAAATAGCTATACAAGCAGGTCAAACTGGACACTATGTTTTGTCTACAATACATACAATAGATGCTATTGAGGTTGTTACTAGATTAAGAAAAATGGGACTTACAGACTATGATATTGCAAGTACAGTTGGAACAACAATTTCACAAAGACTTTTAAGGAGAATATGTCCACATTGTAGAAGAGAAAGAGAACTTACAGAATTTGAAAAAGAAACAATTGAAAAAATTGGAGAAAAATATAATTATGAATTTAATTTAAAAAATGTTAAAACATATGATGCAGTTGGTTGTGACAAATGTAATAATTCTGGATACTATGATAGAATAGGTATATTTGAGGTTTTAAATATAGATGATGACATAAAAGAGCTTATTATGGAAGGTAAATCTAGTATAGAAATACGTAAAAAAGCAATGGAAAAAGAATATAGACCATTGGTTGTAGATGGTGTCACAAAAGTGTTAAATGGAGAAACAAATTTGAATGAGCTAAATAAAAAGCTAATAATATTCAATAATTTATAAGGGGGATAACAAATGATTAATGTAAATAAAATTTTGGATGAAGCTATAAAAAAAGACGCATCAGATATACATTTTATTGTTGAAAATAAACCTATGCTAAGAATTGCTAGAGAGCTTGTTCCTGCAGAATCTGGCGAAGTTTTAACTGAAGAAAATATGAACGAAATCTACGATTACCTAATAAAAGGTAATATAGAAGCAGATAAAGTATTTCAAGAAACAAGAAAACTTGATACATTGCACGAATATGCTGGATTACGTTTTAGGGTGAATATATCTTCTACAGATGCAATTCCAATTGCTACATTAAGAATCATAAAAAATACACTTCCAACTTATGAATCATTGGGTGTTCCTGATATCGTAAGAAGAATGACATATCAACCACAAGGACTTATGCTAGTTACAGGTAAAACAAACTCAGGTAAAACAACTACTTTAAATGCATTAATAAATGATATAAATGAAAATCAAAATAGAAAAATACTTACACTAGAAAACCCAGTTGAATATAAACATCATTCAAAAAAATCACTAATTGTTCAAAAGGAAGTTGGACTTGGTAGAGATACATTAAGTTTTCATGATGGCGTTAAGAACTCTCTTAGAGAAGACTGTGATATATTGGTTATAGGAGAGATTAGAGATAAGGTAACAATGGAAGCAGGAATAGAAATGGCAGAATCAGGACATTTAGTAATTGGTACACTTCATACTAAATCCTGAGCAGAAACAATAGACAGAATGATAAACTTTTATCAAGTAAGAGATCAAGCTCAAATAAAATATATGCAATCTTCAATTTT
>CAYTEX010000041.1:0-7947 GCA_964437015.1 uncultured Clostridium sp.
TTGTCCACAAAATGTACAGTTTACATCATTTAATGATTTCTCATCTGTTGTTGAAATACATGATTCAAATCCTCTATTTATGCAAGCTATTGCTCCAATATTTTGAACATTTTTACAAGTTGCTGTACATCTTCTGCAAAGAACGCATTTATCAGCATCTCTAACTATTGATGGAGATAAGTCATCAACTTTATGTGACTGCATTTCACCTGCAAATTCTATATCCTGAATGTTAAATCTTTTGCATAAGTCTTGTAATTCACAGTTTCCATTTCTTATGCATTTTAAGCAATCTATTTTATGATTTGAAACAATTAAGTCTAGAACTACTCTTCTAGCATCTACAACATCTGGCGTATTTGTATGTACTACCATTCCTTCTTCAACTTTTGTAATACAAGAAGTAGCAAACCCTCGTCTTCCTTCTACCTCTACAATACACATTCTGCAGTCCCCAACTTCGTTTATTTCTTTTAGGAAACAAAGCGTTGGTATATCAATTCCTGCTTTTCTAGCTGCTTCCAATATTGTAGTTCCTTTAGGAACTTGTATTTTTTGATTATCTATAGTCAAAGTTATTATATTTTCTTCCATTTAAAATCCTCCAATAATTATGAATTATATTACCTTTCCATTAAATATGCTCTTATATTATAATAGTCTATCTCATTTTCTGTTTCACCATATCTAATGCTAAAATTATATAATACTAATTTTCTATTTTGATTTATTTGTATTTCACTATGTTCTTCAAAATAATTTTCAAGTTTATCTTTACCCTCATTTTGGTAAATTTTTATATATTCTTTTACCAGATTTGTTAAATTAGCCGAAGCAATGGTATTATTGTCATTATTTCTAAATTTTACATCTATAAATGCTTTTTCTATGTTTTTATTATCATTATTTAATGACTCCACCGTTGTAAGATAATTGTAACCTTTAATATTTATGTTGTTTTTCTTATTTAAATATATATATTCATAATCTCTATATCTGTAATTATTAGAATTTGATGTATTAAATTGTTTGATTTGATTTATTTGCTCTTGGCTTAAGTTATCTTTAATATAATTTTTTCCTTTTTTCGTGTCTTTTAAATAATAATATGCTCCATTTATTTTGGCTTTATCTTGATCATTTAAGTCAGTTTTTTGGTTTAGTATTTTTAGATTACTAATTTGACTAAAATCTGATACATCAAATGAATTTATTCCTGGTACTAAAATTGTTATAATTAGAAGTACATCAGCTACTAAAATAAGATTTTGTATTTTTTCTTTTTTTAGAATATAGCATAAAATATAGCATATTTCAAATAGCACAAAAACCATTCCAGCATATCTTAGTGGTGTTACTCCATTTTTAACAATTCTTATTCCCATTGTATATATTTGAAGAAGTATAAATGGGCTAAATATTATTGGAAGTTTTGTACTTATTTTATAAATTGTTCCTTCTTCTTTAAAGTAGTTCATTGTAGTCCATATAAATCCACATACAACAAATAATGGTGTTGGGATTCTAAAAATCTGATTTGTAGGTATATCTCTTAATAAAAGAATTTTTATTATATATAAATAAATAATGGCAAAAGCACTAATTAATAAAGGCATTAATACAAATTTTACAAGATTTTTAAAGAATTTATTAACTTCCTCATCTAAATTGATAAGCGAATATATAATTTCTGTACTATAGAAAATTCCAAAAATTAAAATTTCTATATTTCCTATATATTGGCTTGTTATATCCCAAATTAAAACATCAAAAATCCAAAGTATCATTGCAATTCCAAGAGCTATAATTCCATATACAAAGCTTGCTTTTACTACGTTTATTGCAACTTTCAAGACATATTCTGAGAAATCTTTTTCTGATTTTTTTATAATCAAAAACGCACTTCCCGCCACTAAACTTGAAATATAACACACAAGCCATTTAATAAGCGTATCTTCAAATTTATCTAAAAAAGCAAAATGAACAAATATATAAGAAATCACTGCAGTTACAACATAAGTTCCTATTCTCTTCTTTCCTTTTTCTAAAAAATTTTCAGCAAAGAATGAACCAGGCGCCCAAACTATTGCAAACATAAGTATTTTTTGAAACCATTCTTCTCTGACAAAATCTGTATCCATAAAAAATGCCCAAATAAATGTTACCAAATATATTAATATCAACGTTAATGGATACTTTTCAAATAATTTTTTTAACATTTCTTTAAAGTTAATAAATTTATTTTTTAAATTAAATTTCATACGACCTCCTTAAAGTAATTCAACTTCTCACTCTCCGTTGAAAAAGAATTATAATTTGTTCCTATTGTATTGCGTGGAATGGACATTTTGCTATACATGTCCCACACTTAATACAAATTGATTGATCAATTTCTCTTACGTCTCTTCCTTCACCTTTAATTGCACCAACTGGACAATTTTTCTGACACAATCCACAACCTTTACACAATTCGGGATTAATTTTAATTTTAGCTAATTTCTTACATTCATTAGTTTTGCATTTTTTATCAATAACATGCTCTTTATATTCATCCATAAAGTATTTCATTGTGCTCAATACTGGGTTAGGCGCTGTTTGTCCAAGGCCGCACACGCTTGCTCTAATAATGTTTTTGGCTAATTTATCAAGTTTTTCTAAATCTTTTTCTTCACCTTTTCCTTCAGTAATTCTTTCTAAGATTTCTAACATTCTTTTTGTTCCAATTCTGCAAGGATTACATTTTCCACAGCTTTCACTAACAGTAAATTGAAGATAGAATTTAGCTAAACTAACCATACATTTTGTATCATCCATAACAATTAGTCCACCTGAACCCATCATTGAACCAATTTGTTTTAAAGATTCATAGTCTATTGGTACATCTAAATTTTCTTTAGGAATACATCCTCCAGATGGTCCTCCTGTTTGAGCGGCTTTAAATTCTCTGCCATTTGGAATTCCTCCACCAATATCATAAACTATTTCTCTTAGTGTCGTTCCCATTGGAACTTCAACCAGACCTATATTATTAACATTTCCACCTAATGCAAAAACTTTTGTACCTTTTGATGTTTCTGTACCAATTGATGAATACCATTCAGCACCCTTTAATATAATTTGAGCAATATTGGCATATGTTTCAACATTATTTATTAAAGTTGGTTTACCCCAAAGTCCTGCATTTGCTGGATAAGGTGGTTTTACTCTTGGCTGACCACGTTTTCCTTCTATAGATTCTAATAGTGCTGTTTCTTCACCACACACAAATGCTCCTGCTCCTAAACGAATTTCGATATCAAAACTAAAATCTGTTCCAAATATATTATTTCCAAGTATTCCATATTCTCTTGCTTGCTCAATTGCAGTTTTTAGTCTTTTAACAGCAATAGGATATTCTGCTCTAACATAGATAAACCCTTTATTTGCTCCTATTGTATAACCTGCAATTTCCATAGCTTCTAAAACTGCATGTGGATCTCCTTCTAAGATACTTCTATCCATAAAAGCACCAGGGTCTCCTTCATCTGCATTACAAACTACATATTTTTGCTCTCCTTCAACTGCTTTTGTAAGCTCCCACTTCTTACCTGTAGGGAAACCTGCTCCTCCACGTCCACGAAGACCTGAATCAGATATTGTTTTTACAACATCATCCTGGCTCATTTCAGTTAAAACTTTTTCTAACGCTTTATATCCATCAAATGCTATGTATTCATCTATTTCTTCAGGATTAATTACTCCACAATTTTTAAGTGCTATTCTTTTTTGTTTTTTATAGAAATTAAGTTCATCAAGACTATTTACTTTTGTTCCATCAATATCTTTTGCCAAAAGTCTTTCGACTTTGTTTCCTTCAATTATATGAGTTTGAATTATTTCTTCACAGTCATCTGGTGTTACTCCTGCATAGAAAGTGTCTTCAGGTCGTATAATTACAATTGGACCTTTGGCACAAAGCCCAAAACATCCTGTTTTTATTACACGTACATTTTCAATATTTTTTTCTTTAATTATTTTGTTAAAATTTTCTAATATCTGAGGTGATTTCGAAGATGTACATCCTGTACCATGACAAACTAAAATATGTTTTTCCCTGGTATCTGCTGAAGTATTAATCCTTAAATCTAATTCTTTTTTCTTTTCTTCTCTAATTTTATGAATTTCTTCTAAACTTTTCATAGCTATTTTTCCTTTCTAAAAAAACAATATCCATAATTCTATTACGTTAGAAATTAATATATAAAATTTATGAAGTGACGAATGTGATTGGAGGTCGTGTCAGAGAGAGTTCATTTTAATAAACTGAGGAATCGATGACTTGCGAAGCAAGAGCAGCGAGAGGCTCGGTTTATCAAATGTTACTCTCTCTAGAGACCGTATTGAGCCGGGAAACGTAATAAATTTTATATATTAATTACCAACGTATAAAAGTAATTTTTTCGATGTTGTCAAAAAGGTCCGTCCCTATTGACAACCCATTAGCTCATCTAAAACTTGATCTAATTTTTGCACTGTTGCCTTTCCATAAACTTCTCCATTTACAGTAAATATAGGAGCTAAACCACAAGCACCAACACATCTTGTCTCTTCTATTGAAAACTTTCCATCTGGAGTTGTTTCTCCAACTCCTATTTTTAATCTATCAATTAATCTATCTAATATTTTTTGTGAACCTTTAACAAAGCATGCTGTTCCTAAGCATACAGATATATTGTATTTTCCCTTTGGTTTTAAACTAAATCTTGAATAAAATGTAATTACTCCATAAATTTCTGCCATAGGTATTCCTAAAAATTCTGAAAGTACCATTTGAGCATCTTTAGGAACATATCCATAGTGTTCTTGTACTTCATTAAGCATTTGAATTAAATTATCTTTTTCAGGTAAATATTCCTTTGTAAGTGATTCCATAAATTCATCTTTTTTCATTTATATTCCTCCGTAAGATATATTTTTTTACATGTTGATTATATCTAAAACATAGTTTTTTTACAATACTTTTTTTAAAAAAAGAAAAAACAATCAATGTTTTCTATATTGATTGTTTTTACTTTTAAAATTTAAGATTAATCTATATTATTTACGTATTCTCATATATACCTTTTTATGTTAAATAAATTTTTCCCCCACCTAATATATAGTCTCCTATATAAAATACAGCTGATTGGCCTGGCGTTAAGGCTCTTACATTCTCTTCAAATTCAACTTTAATTGTGTTTTCGTCTATTTGAACTATCTTTGCTTTTGTTTGATTTGAAGAATATCTTGTTTTAACTTCTACTTCCATTGGCATTTTTACTTCATCAACTAAAAGTAGGTTTATGTCTTTTACTATAATTTCTCTTTTATATAGTTCTCTTTCTTCTCCAACTATAACTTCATTTTTCAAACTGTTAAATCCTAAAACAAAAAGTGGTACTTTATTTGAAATACCCAGTCCCTTTCTTTGTCCTATTGTATAATTATATAATCCTGAATGCTCACCTAAAATTTCTCCTTTTGAATTTACAATGTTTCCCTTTTTAGGCTTAATATTTGAATTATTTTCTAAAAATTTTTTATAGTTTCCATCTGGTACAAAACATATATCTTCTGAATCTGGTTTATTTGCAACTTTTAGATTATTATCACTTGCAATTTTTCTAATTTCATCTTTGTTTTCAAAATCTCCTAATGGAAAAATTATATTCTCTATTATTTCTTTGGGTGTATTCCATAATACATAGCTTTGATCTTTTTTGCCTGCATTAGATTTTTTTATTGTCCATCTTTTAAATTCTTCATTAAATTCTGTTTTGGCATAATGACCTGTTGCAATATAGTCAATTTCCATCTCTTTAGCCTTTTCGTACATCAACCCAAATTTTAAATACTTATTGCACTCTATACATGGATTTGGTGTTCTACAGCTTTTATAACATTCTATAAAATCATCAATTACATATTTTTTAAATTCATCTTTATAATTGAATATAAAATGTGGAATTCCTATTTGTTTGCACACATTTTTTGCGTCTAAATACGTGTTTACATTACAACAGCTACTTCCAGCAAAGAGCTCTAATGTACAACCTATTACTTCATATCCTTGTTTTTTTAAAAGTAGAGCTGAAACAGAGCTATCCACTCCACCACTCATACCGAATTAATACTTTTTTCATAAATGACCTTTCTTTTATTTATCATATTATTTTTTTACCCGAGCATATCTTCCAGTATGTGCCATGCTAAGAGTGCACACTTAACTCTTGCTGGCATGTTTGATACATTTTTAAAAGCAATTGCATCTTCAAGTTTTTCTAAATTTTTCTCATCAGTTTCTTCTCTTTTTATCATTGAAATAAAAGTTTTTATTATTTCTTTTGCTTCATCAATTGTTTTTCCTTTTAAAGTATCTATCATAATTGAAGTTGAAGCCTGTGATATTGCACAACCATGACCTGAAAATGCCATATCTTCAATAATATTTCCATTCATTTTAACTTCGAGAGTAATTTCATCTCCACAATTTGGATTATGCCCTATATCACATAAATCGGCTTCTTTTAGTTTCTTTTTATTATATGAATTCATACTGTGTTCCATAATTAATTCATTATATATATTATTTAAATCGTCCATAATCTACATATACCTTTCAAACATCTCATATGCCTTATTTAGTGCTTTAATCAACCTATCTACATCTTGTTTATCATTATAAAAATAAAATGAAGCTCTACATGTTGAATCTATTCCCATATATCGTAAAAGTGGCTGTGCACAATGATTACCTGATCGCACACATACTCCTTCTGAATCTAGTATACTTGCTACATCATGTGGGTGAACTCCTTTTATATTAAATGAAATTACACTTGAATGATTTTCTTTGTTAGGTGTTACATATAATTCCAAAAAATCTAATTTTTTCAGTTCTTCTAGCGCATATTCAACTACCTCTTTTTCTATTTTTTGAATTTTATCATATCCAATTTTTTCTATATAATCAAGTGCAGAACCTAACCCAATTACTCCTTCTACATTTTGAGTTCCTGCCTCAAATTTATTTGGTAATGGTGCAAATGTTGTATTTTGCTCATATACATATTCTATCATATCTCCTCCCATAAGAAAAGGGGGCATTTTGTTCAATATTTCTCTCTTTCCATATAAAACGCCTATTCCAAGAGGTCCAAGCATTTTATGCCCTGAAAAAGCCAAAAAATCACAGTCTAAGTCTTGTACATCTATTTGCATATGAGGAATACTTTGAGAGCTATCTACAATAACAACAGCACCTTTTTTATGTGCGTATTTAATTATTTTTTTAACATCATTAATAGTACCTAAAACATTTGATACATGTGTAATTGCAACAATTTTTGTATCATCTGTAATTTTAGATTCTATTTCTTCGTCTGAAATTTCAAAATCTTTATTTATATACAAATATTCTAATTTGCAACCTGTAACTTTACTTACTTTTTGCCAAGGCACTAAATTTGAATGATGTTCCATAATTGAAAGTACAATTTTATCTTCTTTTTTCAAATTTTCCAAACCATATGAATATGCTATCAAGTTTAATGCTTCAGATGCGTTTTTTGAAAATACTATTTCTTCAGAATATTTTGCATTTATAAATTTAGCAATTTTATTTCTTGTATTTTCATATACTTCTGTAGCTTCCATACTTAAAGAATATGCCCCTCTATGTGGATTTGCATTTAATTTTTCATAAAAATTTTTTACTGCTTCTATTACTTGACTAGGCTTTTGAGTTGTTGCTCCACTATCTAAATAAGATATGTCTCTATTTTTTAATAGTGGAAAATCATTCTTTATTTGTTCTAAATTCATAATTTAGTCCTTTCTGTCGACTTTTGTCGAACGGTTTTTGTTGATTTGTGGGATATTCTGTTATATAATTATGTCACCTCTTTTAAGAGAGTTCTTAATAAAGGA
>CAYTEX010000042.1:0-6842 GCA_964437015.1 uncultured Clostridium sp.
TTCTATAAATAAGGGAAAGGATGAAATTAATGAAAAATAAGAAAATAATTGGAATTGTAATTTTTGCAGTATTAATTTTAATTATAATAGGAATAGGCTTTTTTAATAAAAGAGGTGGAGGAAGCATAATTCCTAAAAATCTTACAACTGTATATATTGCAACAGGTGGTGGAAAAGAAGATTTTATTGCAGATGAAGATGTTGTAAAAATTATGGAAAACAAATATGGACTTAATGTCGTTTATGATAGTTGGAGTAATGGAAAACTTATAAAAAATCCACTTGTAAGAGAAGATGGAACAAAATATGATGCAATGTTTTGTTCAGATCAAAGGTTTTATGATTATTACAAATTAGCGCCAGATACAGCAAATGGAGAGGCAACACGTTATTCTGTTCTAAACGGAGGTCTTACTTTAAATACTCCAATTGTAATTTATAGTTGGAAAGACGTTGTAGATAGTTTAGTAAAAGAACAAATAGTTACAGAAAAAGAAGGAGTTTACTATATTACAGATATGACTAAACTTCTAACATATATTTTACAGGGAAAGAAATGGTCTGATATAGGCTTAACTTCTCTATATGGAAATATAAATATAGCTTCAACAGATCCTGTAACATCATCTCCAGGTGCAACTTATTATGGATTACTTCTTTCAATTATGTGTGGAGGACAAGTTACGAATGAGAATATAGAAACATATCTTCCAAAACTAAAAGAATTTTATATAAAATCTGGATATATGAACAATACTCCAGCAGATCTATTTGAAAGATATTTAAAAACTGGAATGGGCGGAGAGCCAATGATAGTTGATTATGAAAAATCTATAATAGATTTTGCAAATTCAAATCCTGATGGATTTAATCAAGTAAAAGATCAAATAAGAGTACTATACCCAACTCCAACAATTTGGAATTCACATTGTATAGCATCATTTACAGATAATGGGAACAAATTTTACCAAGCATTTGAAGACCAAGATATTCAAAAAATAGCATGGGAAAGATATGGATTTAGAACTGGTATTACAGGTGGAAGCTATGATGTATCAAAATTTGGAATAGGAGTTCCTCAAGCAATTACAAGTACAGTTACAAGCTTAAAGATGGATATATATAATAGGTTAATTGAGTTTTTGAAATAGATCTGAAAAGAATTACAATTTTGCTTTGCTAAAATTTAATTCTTTTCCACACTACGTTAATTGATAATGATTAATTAATTAAAAATCTCAATGAAAAAAATATTGTGATTTTAGATTTTTTAATATAAAATAGTATAGAAAAGGAGAAAAATTATGGAAGAAATGGAATTAAAACCACAAAAAAAAGAAGAGGTTGAAAACCTAGTTAGTAATGAAGGAGCAAAAATTACAGAGGAGAAAATTGAGGAATCATTAAATTATGATTCATTAACAGATGCAGAAAAAAAGGCAGTTGATGATTTTAATAGTAAAATTGATATCAACGATTCAACACAAGTATTACAATATGGAGCTAAAGCGCAAAGCAAAATTTCACAATTTTCAGATAGCGTTTTAGATGATGTAAAAACAAAAGAAACAGGTGAAGTTGGAGACTTGCTTGCTAATTTAGTAGGACAACTTAAATCTTTTGATGCAGATCTTTCATTTGATGAAAAAAAAGGTCTTGCAAAATTATTTCATAATGCAAAAAAACAATTAGACACTATAGTTGCTAAATATAGCAAAATTGAAACAAATGTTGATACAATAGAAAAGAAATTAGAAGGTCATAAACTTCAAATGCTTAAGGACATTACAATATTTGATACTATGTATGATAAAAATCTTGAATATTTTAAGGAATTATCTTTGTATATTATAGCTGGTGAGAAAAAGTTAGAAGAATTAAAAACAGTTACTTTACCTGCTTTAATAGAAAAAGCAAAAGAATCTGGAGAGCAAATGGATGCTCAAAAAGTTCAAGACTTAGAAAATACAATAAACAGATTTGAAAAGAAAATATATGATTTGAAAACTACTAGAGTAATAGCAATTCAAATGGCTCCACAAATTAGATTATTACAAAATAATGATTCTGAATTAGTTGAAAAAATTCAAGCATCAATTACAAATACAATTCCATTATGGAAAAATCAAATGGTAATTGCGCTTGGAATAAATAATGCTAAACAAGCATTAGGTGCTCAAAAAGCTGTTACAGATTTAACAAATGATATGTTAAAGAAAAATAGTGAAATATTAAAACAAGGATCTATTCAAATTGCTGAAGAATCTGAAAGAGCAATTGTTGATATTGAAACATTACAAAAAACTAATAGAGATTTAATAGAAACTTTAGATAAAGTTATTGAGATTCATGAAAATGGTAGAGCTAAACGTATGGAAGCTGAAAAAGAACTTGAAAGCATTGAAAAAGAATTAAAAGACAAAATGTTAGAAATTAAAATGCCAAATAATTAAATGTCGATTTTGAAAAGAGAAAGGGCTGTTAATAATATTGAAAAAAGGATTCAAGGTTGGATTGGCACTTGCAGGAGAAGGTCTTCAGGGGTTTTCTCATATAGGTGCGCTAAAAGCATTAGAAGAATTAGGAATAAAAGTTGATTGTATTTCTGGAACAAGCACAGGAAGTATTGTAGCAGCTCTATATGCAATTGGGTATACCCCAGATGAGATTACTCAGATATGTAAAGAAAATTACAATAAAATTTTTAAGCCAAGTAAAAAACTTATTCTTAAGATTGGTATAAATTATTTTTTACATAAAGAAACAAGAGTGGAAGGTTTAATTGATGGACAGCTTATAGCAGAGTTTATAAACAAATGTGCCAATAAAAAAGGGATAAAATTAATATCGGATATACAAAACAAAACTGTTGCAATTGCAACGGTCGATACAAAAACTATGAAAGAATGTATATTTATATCTAATCAGGTAAAAAATAATTTAGAAAATATAGATTATATTTCGGATATTAGTATTGGGGATGCAGTTCGTTCAAGTATGGCTTTTCCAGGAATTTTTACTACTTCAAATTATAAAAATTATAACTTTATTGATGGTGGTACAGTAAATAATTTGCCTGTAAGTGTATTAAAAGAAATGGGTGCAGAAAAAACTATAGCAATATCATTTGATTTAAATAAATACATTCCAAGTAAAAATCTGGAAGGTGTTATACTTAGAGCTCTTGATATTTTTTCATTAACAAGTGTAAAAAAAGGAAGAATGTTATCTGACATTAATGTTGAGATTTACAATTCAGATGCGGCATTAATTAGGATAAAAGATATGAAAAAGACAATAGAAAATGGATATAATGCTGTAATAAACAAAAGACAAGAAATACTATCAATTTTAGACTGGAAGGAAAATAATATAAATGATTGATTTAATTATTGTAGGAGCTGGTCCTGCTGGAATATCAGCAGGGCTATATGCTAAAAGGGCAAATACTGATGTTCTAATTCTATATAATGGTGAGTCTAACCTAGAAAAAGCAGAAAAAATTGATAACTATTATGGGTTTGAAAACGGTATTTCTGGAAAAGATTTATATGAAACTGGAATCAAACAAGCACAAAATATTGGAATTAAGGTAAAAAAAGAAGAGGTAATTCACATAGAACAATCTTTAAATGGATTTGAAATTACAACAACAGAAAATTCTTATGAATCTAAAGCTTTAATAATTGCAACAGGAAATAAAAAAATAAGACCTAATATCAAAGGAATTCAAGAATTCGAAGGTAAAGGTGTTAGTTATTGCGCAATTTGTGATGGATTTTTCTATAGAAATAAAAATGTTGTAGTAATTGGAAATGGTGAATTTGCAATAAATGAAGCAAATATTTTAAAAAATATTGCTAATGATGTTAAAATACTAACTGATGGACTAGAGATATTACAAGATACAAGTATCGAAGTGAGTAAAGGCAAAATTAGAGAAATTAAAGGTGGATTAAGAGTTCAAGAAGTGGTATTTGAAGATAACTCAACTTTAGAAGTGGATGGTGTATTTGTCGCTCTTGGTGAAGCTGGAGGAGCAGATTTTGCAAAAAAAATAGGGGTGCTTACTAATAATGACAATATAGTTGCTGATGAAAAAATGCAAACTAATGTAAAAGGACTTTTTGCATGTGGAAATGCAAATGGAGGTTTATTGCAAGTATCAAAAGCTGTTTATGAAGGAGCAGTTGCTGGGCTATCAGCTTCTAAATATTTAAAGAATAATTAAAAACAACAAAAAAAGGAGAATAGAAAATGAGTGTTTTAAAATTAACAGACGAGAACTTTGAAACTGAAGTTCTAAATTCAGAAAAGACATGTTTAGTGGATTTTTATGCAGACTGGTGTGGTCCTTGCAAAATGATGTCACCAATAATAGACGAAATTGCAGGTGAATTAGGAGATACTATTAAAGTAGGAAAAGTTAATTCAGATGAAAATATGGAACTTACTCAAAAATACCAAATAATGAGTATTCCAACAATAATGGTAATAAAAAATGGAGAAGTTAAAAAAACATTTGTAGGAGTAACACCAAAGGAGGAAATAGTTAGCCAATTGTAATATAATAGAGAGAAGTAACTCGCTAGCAATGAGTATTTATAAAGAGTTTATAAAACTCTTTATTTTTTTTACATTTTATGGTATAAATATTTATATAGATTTAATTTGGAGAGAATTTATGAGAATTTTAATAATTGAAGATGAAAAAATACTTTCAAATACAATAAAAGATATATTTAAAAAAGATTTTGAAATAGATCAAGCATATGATGGAGAAGAGGGAGAATTATATGCAAAACAAGACATATACGATGTTATAATTTTAGATTTAATGCTTCCAATAAAAGATGGATTATCAGTGCTTGCAGATATTCGCAAAGAAAAAATCCTTACACCAGTTTTAATTTTAACAGCAAAAGATTCTTTAAATGATAAAGTTGCGGGATTCCAAAAAGGAGCAGATGACTATTTAACAAAACCATTTGCAACAGAGGAATTAAAAGTAAGAGTAAATGCAATGATCAGAAGAAATAATCCTAATTATTTAAAAAATACAATTAGTTTTAAAGAATTAACAATGGATATAAGTAATCGAAAAGTATATATCAACAATAATGAAGTCAAATTACAAGGAAAGCAATTTGACATGTTAGAGTACCTTTTAAATTATAAAAATAGAATACTAACAAAAGAGCAAATATTTGATAAAATATGGGGATTTGATAGCTATACAACAACAAACGTTGTAGAAGTATATGCAAGTACAATTAGAAAAGAATTGAAAAAATATGGATATGACAAGTATTTTAAAACTACAAGAGGAGTAGGGTATATGCTTTCAGAGTAAGAAAGGAAAAAATTATGAATGAAGAGAAAATAGTAAAAAGGCAACTAGCTAAAAATACAATATTCAATATATTAACTTTTTCTATAATTTTAATCGTTTTAGGTTTAATGATATATAGTGAATTTAAAAGCTCTCTGTATATTTCGGCAGATACAGAATTAAGAAAGGAATTAAATCAAGGCAAAAGAATGATTCCTGAAAAAAAGTTTGAAGAAAGAAAAGACTTTATACAAGAAGAAATAAGCAGTATTGATAGAAACAAAAAAATAGATGAGAGTATTTCAGTAGATAAGCAGAACGATGAATTTAGTCCACGTGTGGTTACAATTATTAGAGATTCTTCAGGAAATATAATAGAAGAGCCAATAAATGAAATATATGAACAAGCTGAATTTAATAAAAATGAATTAGAAACAATCTATGAAATAAAAATTAATGATTATTCATATAGGGGAATTAATTATAAACTTGAGGATGGAACATATAAACAGGCCTTAATAAATGTTGATTCAGAAATATCTATAGAGCAAAAATTTATAAAAACTTTGGTTATGGCGTTGGTAATTAGTATTGCTATAATACTATTTGCAAGCTTTGGTCTTTCAAGACTAACTTTAAAACCAATTGTAGAAACCTTAAAAAAACAAAATCAATTTGTTCAAGATGCTTCACATGAGTTAAGAACGCCACTTACTATAATAAAAGCAAAACAAGAAAAACTTTTGGAAAACCCTCAAACCAAAATTATAGATAATGTAGAAGATATTAGTATTACTTTACAAGAAACATCAAGACTAACTAAGCTTATTTCAGAGCTTATGGAGCTTGCAAAAAATGATTCTGAAAAAATTCAATTAAATAAATCTAACTTTGATGTAGATAAAGAAATAGAAGCAATGATTAAGTTATATAGTGATGTTGCAAAAACTCAGAACAAAACAATTACAACAAAACTAAATTTTAATGAACAAATAAATATGGATTTAAATAAATTCAAAGAATTATTAGTTATTTTACTGGATAATAGTATTAAATATACAAAAGAAAAAGATTCAATAGAAGTAATAACTTATAAGAAAGACAATAAATTTATTTTAGAAGTAGCTGATACTGGAATAGGAATTAGTAAAGATGCAATAGATAAAGTGTTTACAAGATTTTATAGAGAGGAAAAATCTAGAAATCGTGCTAAAGGAGGAATGGGTCTGGGGTTATCTATTGCATACAATATTGTTAACATTCATAAAGGAACTATTAAATTTGATAAAGAAATATTAAGTTTGAATTAAAATTTGAATATTTTTTATACTTTTTACATTTGAAATAAAATTAGAATATTCCAATAACATTTAAAATAAAAACATTTTTTTTGTTTTTGATAATTCAATAATATCATTTACATTTAATATATTTTTACCAAATGATATTTTATTAAATAAAAATAATTTCTTTATCTCCTCAAATATAAGATTATAAAACCAAATTACAA
>CAYTEX010000042.1:6852-7908 GCA_964437015.1 uncultured Clostridium sp.
GTAATTGTAAAACTTCCAATAAAATAGTTAAATAGAAAATTTATAAAACCACTAAATACATATTTGGGGTTAAATATTAATAGCATTAGAGAAAGGATAAAGATATAAAATGACAGAAATAGAGGAAATAGAGAATCAAAAACAATATATGGAAAAAGTAAAAGATTTAATTAAAGAAAAAAAATTGAAATATACCATTTTTACTATGGGATGTCAGTTAAATGAAAATGATTCAGAAAAAATATGTGGTATGCTAGAAAAAATGGGATATTCGTATACTTCCAATATAGAAGAATCTAATTTAGCGGTTTTTAATACTTGTTGCGTTAGAGAAAATGCCGAAGAAAGACTATTTGGAAAAATTGGAGAATTAAAAAATCTAAAAGAGAAAAACAATTTAATAATTGCAATTGGTGGATGTATGATGCAAGAGGAACATATCTTAGAAAAGCTAAAAAAATCTTTTAGATATGTAGATATAATATTTGGAACACATACATTACATAAACTTCCACAAGACATATACAAAGTTTTAGAAGAACAAACTAAAGTTAAAGACGTAATTAATACTAAAGGTAATGTTTATGAAGATTTACCTATAAAACGAAATAGCAAAACAACAGGATCTGTAACTATAATGTATGGATGTAACAATTTTTGTACATTTTGTATTGTTCCTTATGTTCGTGGAAGAGAGAGAAGCAGAAAGTCAAAAGATATTATAAAAGAAGTTAAGGAATTAGCAAGCCAAGGTTACAAAGAAATAATGCTTCTTGGACAAAATGTAAATTCATATTTGCGTTCAGAAATGGAGGCTATTTCACAAGGAAAACTTGAAGATAAAGATGAAGACTATAAAAGTATTAATTCATTTGCTAAACTCTTAAGAGCAATAAATGAAATAGATGGAATAGAAAGAATAAGATTCCAATCTCCTCATCCAAAAGATTTTACAGTTGATGTTATAGAAGCAATACGAGACTGTGATAAAGTGTGCAAATTTATACACTTACCACTACAATCTGGTAGTACAAAAATGCTTGAAAGAATGAATAG
>CAYTEX010000043.1:0-7857 GCA_964437015.1 uncultured Clostridium sp.
TATTACTCCAGCATTTCCTAAGTTACTTTATGTTCTTGAAGAAGATAATATTCATGAAGATAGCAAATATTGGTATTTAACAAAACTTGCTGCAGAATGTACAGCAAAGAGAATGGTTCCAGACTATATTTCTGAAAAAGTAATGAAAGAATTAAAGAAAAATGAATATGGAGATGGAGAATGTTATCCTTGTATGGGATGTAGATCATTCCTAACTCCAGATAGATCAATGTCTTTAGGAAATATTGCTAAAGCTAAAAATTATGTTGAAGGAAAAGGAAAATACTATGGAAGATTCAATCAAGGAGTTGTTACATTAAACCTACCTGATATTGCGTTATCTTCAAAACAAGATATGGACAAATTCTGGAAGATTTTTGACGAGCGTTTAGAATTATGCCATAGAGCACTACAATTAAGACATAAACGTTTAAGTAGTGTGACAAGTGATGTTGCGCCAATATTATGGCAAAATGGAGCTTTAGCAAGATTAGAAAAAGGTGAATCAATTCATGAATTACTTCATCATGGATATTCAACAATTTCACTAGGATATGCAGGACTATATGAATGTGTTAAATATATGACAGGAAAGTCACATACAGATAATGGAGAAGGAAAAGAATTTGGTTTAAAAATAATGGAATACTTAAATGATGCATGTAAAAAATGGAAAGCTGATGAAGATATAGATTATTCAGTTTATGGAACTCCTATAGAATCAACTACATATAAATTTGCAAAATGTTTAAAAGAACGTTTTGGAACTGTAAAAGGAGTTACAGATAAAAACTATATAACAAATTCTTATCATGTTCCTGTTTTTGAAGAAATTGATGCATTTACGAAATTAAAACTAGAAAGTGAATTCCAAAGATTAAGTCCTGGTGGAGCAATTTCATATATAGAAACTCCTAATTTACAAAACAACTTAGATGTTATTATAGATGTTATCAAATTTATATATGATAATATTATGTATGCAGAGTTAAATACAAAATCTGATTATTGCCAGGAATGTGGATATACAGGTGAAATCTTGATTGATGACAATTTAGAGTGGTATTGTCCAAATTGTGGCAACAGAGATCACAATAAATTAAATGTTGCAAGAAGAACTTGTGGATATATTGGTACTAATTTCTGGAATAAGGGTAGGACGCAGGAGATTAAGGAAAGAGTTCTACATATAGACAACAAAACTGTATAAGTGTTGAAAAATAATTACAATTTTGGCTGTGTTAAAATCTTACTTAAAAATGCTCACATACACAAAGTATGCTCCGCTTTTTGCGTAAGATTTTGCCTTGCCAAAATTTAATTCTTTTTCAACGGAAGATGCTTAATAAGTAGTATTCATTTTGAATTTGGTTTAGAAATTTTTATTCATTGTAAAGAGGAGGCAAAAATGAAATATAATATTGTTAGAAAAATGGATATATCAAATGGACCTGGTGTAAGAGTTTCTGTTTTTATGCAAGGATGCGAATTTCATTGTAAGAATTGTTTTAATCCAGATACATGGAGTTTTGAAAATGGAAAAGATTTTACAACAGGAACAATAAATGAGGTTTTAAATTTATGTAGCCAAGACTATATAAAAGGACTATCTATATTAGGTGGAGAACCAATGCATCCCAAAAATATAGAAGGAACAACTCAACTTGCCAAAGCGTTTAAAGAGAAATATCCTAATAAAAATTTATGGGTATGGTCTGGATTCAAATTTGATGAGAATTTAAAAGATAAAGAAGTTATGAAATATGTTGATGTTTTAGTAGATGGAAGATATGTAGATGAAATGCATAATCCAACTCTTAAATGGAGAGGCTCATCTAATCAAAGAGTCATAGATGTTCAAAAAAGCTTAAAAGAAAATAAGATATGTGAATTTGAATAAAATAAAAGAACCTAGCAAAGCTGCTAGGTTTTTGTCATTCGTACCGGAGATTTTTGGCAAAAATATCATAAAAACGTAACCAAAATGTAACGAAAATATAATATAAATGTAAACAAACCTTGAAAGCTTTGCGATTGTACATACATGAGCGTATTCTATATATTGACAAAAAAATAAGAAAATTATAAAATGTAAATAAACTGAAATTATTAGTAAAATAAAAAAAATGAATTTACGTACAGCAAATTTTAAAGGTCTTTAAAATTTATAGATAAAAGAGGAGGAAACTAAAGAAATGAACGATTCTAAGAAAAATTTAAAAAAAGTACCCGGTCCTAAATTGAAAAATAGCTGGAATTACGCTTATAGCACTTGTTGTGACTGTGATTGTGTTATTAATATTAGCAGCAATATCAATTTCAATGGTAACAGGAAATAATGGAATAATAGGACGAGCAGGAGAAGCAAAGGAAAGGGCAAAAAAAGAGGATGCTAGGGAACAAATTGAAACTGAGGTTTTAGAATCATTTGATAAATTTGGAGATTTTAGTTTAAGCAAACTAAAATCTAAACTTACAAAAATAAATGCAGATGTAACTAGCATAGAAGATATAATGCAAGAAGATGCCCTATCAGGAAAAATTATCTTAAGTGGCTATGTGTTTTATGTAGATAAAAATGAGAGAGTACTAGATTATAATGGACCAGAGAAATCACCTACTCCTGAACAAAGCACAAAAACAGCATTTAGTAGAGCAAATGGTAGAATAGATATCGTATTTCTTAATGGAACAGGTTATAATATAACAGAAACACCAAATAAGCCAACATTAGATAATACAATGGTGCCTGTATATTATGATGAAACAAATTCGGTATGGAAAGTATGTAGTGACACTGACACAACAAATTGGTATAAATACGAAGCAGAAGATGTAAGTAAAGCAGGAACTGAAGCTGGTGATACGCATAAAAACAGATGGGCAAATGTAATGTTAACAGATTTAATTCAAGTTGAAAAAGATGGGACAACTTATAACACAGAAACTATAAAAACCAAATTAGCAGATAATAAATTAAGTGATTTAGTCGGAGCAACAGTTACAACAGAAGGAAGTATGTTAGTTTGGATACCAAGATATGCATATAAAGTAACATATTATAGTGAAGCTTCAAAAACAACAATAGTAGGTTATTCAGATTCAAGAGGATTTGTAGATACTGATGGAAAAACTCCAAGTGATATGGAAACACCTACTACAGCTATAAATGTAAATGGAACAATAGGAACGACAAACTATGAGTATTACAGACCACACACTGCATTTGAAACAGATTTAAATCAAGGTGGATGGAGCAAAAGAATAACAGGAATATGGGTAGGAAAGTTTGAAGCAACAGGAACGACAGATGAAGTAACAACTTTATCTAATACAGTTGCATTAAAAAACCAAACAATTGGAACATTATGGGATTCTTTAAAAAATAAATTAAAAGCTGGTACAAAAGAAAGTCATATGATGAAAAATAGTGAATGGGGAGCAATTTCTTATTTGGCAGAAAGTAAATTTGGAAGAAATGAAGTTGCAATAACCATAAATGGTAATTCGAGTTATTGCACAGGAGATGGAGCTTATAAAAATAATGATAAACAAAAACAAAGTACAACAGGAAATATATATGGAGTATATGATACTGTTGGAGGAATACTCGAATATGTAGCAGGTTATATTCCAAATGAGAAAAGTGCATATGGAAATCAATTTGCATCAACAGATGGAACAAAAAACAATAAAAAAGAAAGTACACAATATTCAACAGTATACAAATATAATAAGGGTTCTGATTCAAATACTAATAATTATGCATTTAGTTTAAATAGAGTATTTGGAGATGGAATATGTGAAACATCAACAGCAGGAAAGGGAACAACATCATGGCATTTGGCGGGCTCGTACTTTGCCGATTCTTCGGACCCTTTCTTCCGACGTGGAGGCTACTGTGGTAATAGCGATGCAGGTTCATTCTACTTCGGCGACTACCTTGGCGGTAGCAGCTACGGCCACGGTTCTCGCGTAGTGTGCGTAGTAAAATAATTTTAAAGCATAATAATAAAATATCTAAATTTTTCCAAAACCCCTTGCATTTATAGAAAAAACAGGGTATAATATATAAAGCATAAAATTGAGAGTAAGAGCGGGAGCAAAAATCCCGCTCTTAAGTCTTGTAAAAGGGCAAGTCTATTTAATTAAGTAATTTTTAAGGAGGTAGTTTTGGCAAAAATAGAAGAAAATGTGGAAACTTTAGTAAAAGATAAAATTGAAAGCTTAGGATATGAACTATATGATGTTTTATTTTTTAAAGAGGGACCAAATAAAATTTTACGAATAGTTATAGATAATGAAAATGGTATTTCATTAGACGATTGTGAAAAAGTAAATAATGAGGTTAAAGATTTAATTGATGAGGCAGACCTTATTAAAGAGCAATATTTTTTGGAGATTTCTTCTCCTGGTATAGAAAGGCTTCTTAGAAAAGATTGGCAATTAGGAAAGTTTAAAGGAGAACTGGTAGAAGTAAAACTATTTAAAAAGGATGAAAACGGAAACAAAAATTATATTGGAGAATTGGGAGAAACTACAGAAAAAGAACTACAAATTAAAGCAGATGAGCTTATAAAAATAGATAGAAAAAACATAGCACAAGTAAAAACTGTGTATATAGATTAAATAGAAAGGAATGATAGGAAAAATGAAAGCAATTGATAACAAAGAGCTTATAATGGCTTTAGAAGATTTAGAAAAGGAGAAGGGAATAAAAAAAGAATATTTACTAGAATCAATAGAATCAGCATTAGTTACAGCATATAAGAGAAATTTTGATGCACAAGAAAATGTCAAAATAGAAATGGATAAGAAAACAGGTGCAACACATGTTTATTCAGTTAAAGAAATTGTAAAAGAACCTGAAAATTCTATTAGTCAAATTAGTTTAAAAGAAGCTAAAAAAGTAAATAAAACACTAAAAATAGGAGATACTGTAGAAATAGAAATAGTTCCAAAAAACTTTGGAAGGATTGCTGCACAAACAGCTAAGCAGGTTATTGTTCAAAAAATAAGAGAAGCAGAAAGAGAGATTATATATTCTGAATATAGTGATAAAAAGGGAGAAATAGTTTCTGGACCAGTTCAAAAGGCTGAAAGAGGAATTGTTATAATGGATTTAGGAAGATTAGAAGGTATTATGCCTTTAAAAGAACAGATTCCTACAGAAAACTATAGTGTTAATGATAAAATAAAAGCAGTAGTCGTTGACGTAGAAAAAGGAGAAAAGGGAGCGCCACAAGTTATAGTTTCAAGAAGTCATCCAGACTTTGTTAGAAAGCTTTTAGAATTTGAAATTCCAGAAATATATGAAGGGCTTATAGAAGTAAAAAGCATTTCTAGAGATCCTGGAAAAAGAAGCAAAGTAGCAGTTTTTTCTCCAGATCCTAATATAGATCCAGTAGGATCATGTGTTGGTCAAAAGGGTATACGTATTCAAAATATAATTAATGAATTACATGGAGAAAAAATAGATGTAATAGAATGGAATGAAGATATTTCTATATTTATTGCTTCAAGTTTATTACCAGCAAAAATTATGGCAGTAGATGCTAATTATGATGAAAAATTTGCACAAGTAATAGTACCAGATGACCAATTGTCTTTGGCAATAGGAAAGGCAGGTCAAAATGCAAGATTGGCAGCTAAACTTACAAACTGGAAAATAGATATAAAATCTGAAAGCCAATTTAGAGAAATATTATTAGCTAAAGAAAGCGAAAGCGAGGAAAGTGAAGAGTGAAAAAAATACCACAAAGAACATGTATAGGCTGTAATTTAAAAAAAGATAAAAAAGACTTAATTAGAATTGTTAAAAATAAAAGTGGAGAAATAAATATAGATTTATCTCGGAAAAGCAGAAGGCCGAGGGATATACATATGTAATTCTGAGGAATGTCTTAATAAAGCTATAAAAAACAAAAGAATTTCAAGAACATTTGAAATGGAAATTAATAATGATATATATGAGAATTTAAGAAATTATATTAATGGGGGTGAATTTATTGGGTAAGACAAAATTATACGAACTTGCTAAAGAAATGGATATTCCTAGTAAAGAATTATTAGAAAAGGCTAAGGCTATCGGAATTGACTTAAAAAGCCATTTAAGTGTTATATCAGATGAAGATATATCAAAAATACGTGGAGTATATAATAATTCTGGTAAATCTGAGGAGAAAAAAGAATCGAATAAAAAAGATAATAAATCAGAAAAGAAACCAAAAAAAGAAAACGAAACAAAGAAAGATAATCCAGTAATTATCAGAAGAGAAGTAATTATTCAAGACGAGACCAAAAAAGAAGATACAAAAGAAGAAAAAAAAATTGAAAATAAAAATCCTTTTGTACAAAGAAATCAAAACAAAGATTATAATATAGTATATAGAAATAAACCTGAAAAGCCTATGACTGTTAGCGAATTATTTGGATTGGGAAAAAAGAAAGACAATACTCCAAAGAAAGCAGACCTAGATACAAGTAGGTCTGATAAAGTCGCAAATGAAGTTATAGAAGAAAAAGAGGTTATACAAGAAAAGAAGGAAAGTTCAGATAATAAATCTACTCAGATTCAAGAAAAATCTGAAAATAGAATTAAAACTGATAACAAACAATATAACACTCAACAACAAAACAGAACCAATTTTCAAGATAAAAGAAATAACTTCAAAGACACTAAAAATAACAATGAAAATAATTTTCAAAGTAGAAGAAGAGATGGATTTAAGAACAATACAGAAGGACAAAATGGTTTTCAAAGAAGAGATAATAAATTCCAAAATAATAAATTTAATAATCAAAATAATAAAAATGGATATAATAACAATAACAACAAATTTGGACAGAAGCGACCACTAAATGAAAAGGGAATAGAAAAAAATATTAAAGAAATAATGTCTGTTGATACTAACTTTGAAGAAAAATCAGCTCGTGAATTTAATAGAAATATTGATAAGCAAAAAAATAATAGCAGATTTGACGAAAATAGAAGCAACAAAAAGAAATCTTCAAGAAGAAATCATGATGAGTCTATTAATGAAAACAAATTAAATAATTTGAAACAAAGAAATAACTTATCTGGAATGTTTGATGATCAAGAAGATAGTATGTTAGATTATTATGATTTATCAAACAATAGAGGAAGAAAAGGTAAGAAGAGAGTAAAAGATGAAGAAAAATCTAAACAAAAAATCTTTAAACTTACAGAAATAACAATTCCAGAAACAATAAGTGTTAAAGATTTGGCTCAAGAATTAAAGAAAACAGCTGGTGAAGTTATTATGAAACTTATGTCTCTTGGCATAATGGCAACAGTAAACAATGATGTAGATTTTGATACAGCATTTTTAGTTGCTTCTGAATTTGGAGTTACAGCAAATAAAAAAGTTGAAGTAAAAGAAGAAGATATCTTATTTGACGAGTCTGATGACAAAGAAGAAGATTTAGTTGCTCGTCCACCTGTAGTTGTAGTTATGGGACACGTTGACCATGGTAAAACATCTTTACTAGATGTAATTAGAAAAACAAATGTTATTAGTGGAGAAGCTGGAGGAATTACACAGGCAATTGGTGCATACAAAGTCAAAATTAATGATAGAGAAATTACATTCTTAGATACACCTGGACACGAAGCATTTACTCAAATGAGAGCTAGAGGAGCACAAATAACAGATATTGCAATATTAGTTGTTGCAGCAAATGATGGTGTAATGCCTCAAACAGTAGAAGCAATTAATCATGCAAAATCAGCAGGAATTCCTATAATTGTAGCTATAAATAAAATAGATTTACCAGATGCCAACCCTCAAAAAGTTAAAGAAGAATTAATGCAATATGAATTAGTTCCAGAAGAAT
>CAYTEX010000044.1:0-681 GCA_964437015.1 uncultured Clostridium sp.
TCTGTTTTATATGTTGCCTTATATTTATTACTATTACTAAAGCTTGGATACTCTATAGAACCTGTTGAAGAGTAAGTAATAGTTCCTGTTTTGGTAGATCCATTTTGTGCAGTAACTTTTAAGGTTATAAAATGTTGTGTTGCTTTTCCTTTTTGTGACCCATTTAATGACGAAATTGCGTCAACCAAGCTATTCATTGTTGTCCCTGTTTTGTCTGTTCCACAATATTGTGTTATTTTAGTATTAAACGCTTGTGTTGTTTCTGCATCAAGATTTGCATCTGAAACAGTTCCTTTTGCATTGTTGTAAACCATAATTCCTAATGATATTAATAAAATTGATAATAGTATAGCTCCTGCTATAATTAGTGCTTTTGAAGCGTTTTCCATAATAAATTCCTCCTTTTAATTTAATATTTTTTATTTTTTTAGATATAGAAAATCTTATGGATTAATTTTCATACCTAACTTTAATATCTTAATTTGAAATTTGCTCAAAGTAAATATAATTTACTTTTCCCAAAGAATTGTATTTAATTTCTTTACATTCAAACAAAACTGAGTCATAATACTTTAAAAAATTTACCATTTCTGCTCCATAAAATGTTTCTATATTATATAAAGTATCATTATCTGTAATTTTAATTTGCATTAAAATTGAATTTTTATCATTTTCTATGTA
>CAYTEX010000044.1:691-7854 GCA_964437015.1 uncultured Clostridium sp.
TTTTGTTTTTTTCGTTGTTATCTATTATTTTGTTAATTAAAGAAGTTATTTCTGATCCTGTGATTTTTTTATATAAATATACTTCATATTCTGAATTATATTGTTTAGTCATATTTTTTTCAAATTTTAAAGCATTAAAATATGCATAAATAAGTATTATAAAAATAATTAATAAAGTTAAAATAAATATAAAAAGTTTTTTCATATATTAAGTCCTTTGATTTTTATTCTTTTAATTCTTTTATAACAATATAATCAACTATAGTTGTTGTTTCATTAATATGTACTTCATCACAAATATATAGCTGTTCTGAATTTATCTTTTCACGTAACCATGTCTCAGCAGTTTTACTAACAAGATCTTCTCCATTTTTAGAACCCATACATATTTTAATTGTAGTTGGAAATTCTTGTTTTTTATTATCATTTCTAGCTTGATTAATTAAAGATGCTATATCTTGGTATGTTAATGTTCTTTGACTATATTTTTGATATTGTTGGTTAAATTCTACAATTGATTCTCTATTTATATCTTCTTTATACTTTCCAACTGTTTCGCGCATTTGGGTTGCAGTATACACAACAAATGTCGCAAATAAAATACCAAGTAAGACTCCTCCTGCAATAAATAATGCTTTTGATGCATTCTCCATGTATATTTCCCTTCTTTAATTTAACTTTACTTAATTTTTACTATATTAAATTTAATACTACTTACTCTTTCTGTTGTTTGATCATACTGTAAATCTGTGCATTTAAACTGTCCTCTTTTAAATTGCATATATTCATATAACATGTTAGCATAATTATAGTACTGGTTACTATTTGTATAATTACCTGATGCATCCTTTTTAATTACAAGTTTATTTTTTGCATCTTGAGATGTCATTGTACTGTTTCCTGTACATTGATTATAGGTATTTGCCATTAAGTTATATACAGCATCTTCACTATTATATTTTGTTGCTTCACTTTGTACTTGTTCTTTTGTTTTGAAAATAGAATTTATATTTTTAGCCAATTTTGATGCAATATCGTCACCTTGAATTCCCAAAGTGTTTTTCGCGTCTTCAATTTTCTTTTCAATACTATATTGAAAAGAATTTGAAGTATTTCTGCTATTAGCTTTAATTTCATCTTTGTAAGTATCTAAAGTAAATAATCTGTTATTATTATCATATGTAAGTTGATTTCTTAAATCTCGATTATCGACTGTTTTTAAACAAATTGTTAGTGAGATTGGATTATATGAATCTTTGTTTATTGTACTATCAGTTGAATATTGCTCATTATAGTCTATTACATTATGTATTAAAGACAATAATTCATAGCCTTGAACATCATCTCTCTGATAATTTGTAAATCTTTTGTTAAATTCAGATACATTTTCAATTCTAGCCAAATCTTCATTAGATCTTCTAAATTCAGAAATTCTTGTTATCATATAAATAAAAACTGTTATTACTAAAATTGAGACTAAAATTCCTCCTGCAATTAATAAAGCTTTTGACGCATTTTCCATTTTTCCTCCCTCGCTACTCAATAGAAGTCATTGAGCTACTCATAGATGTAAGTCCAATAAATACTAATGGTACTATCAAATATCCTACAAACATTACTACCATTGGTGCAAATCCTATAACTTTACCTATCATTGCTTTTCTAGAAATTAATCTATCATTTGATTCTCTACGTTTAGCTTGGTAATAGTCTCTATCTGAATCCAATTCATCAAATGCATCTCTTATAGGTATTTTCTCAACAGCTGCTTGTAAGCTTTCAACAATTCTTATAAATAATGGATAGTTTGTGTCATTTCTAAGTACTTCTAGAGCTTCCCAAGCACCCGATTCGTAGTTATTAACACATTTTGATATTGGTTCTTTAAAAATATTTGCATATCTTTCTAACCATTCTAATATTATTTCAACATTAACACGTTCTATTCTCATTAGCATAAGTATAATTGTTTGGAACTGCATTACTTCATCTTCCATTTCCATTTGTCTCATTTTTAATTGGAACATCATTAGCCAAATTGGTGCCATATATGATATAACCATAAAGACGACAGATAGTAATACTTCAAACCATCCAAGGACTTCCTTGTTTATTTTTTGTAGTTTTTCATATACTCTTTCTGCAGCTTTTTGAATATCCTCTTCTTTTGCTTCTTTATAATCATCTGATCTTTCCATCGCTCTATAAATATCTTCTACTTTAGTTTTTGTGTTTCCTTTGAATCTATTTAAAAACTTATTGTCACTTTCTGTAAGTGCTTGAGCCTCAACTAATTCATTACCTGTAAGACCTGTCATAATATTGTAATCAGTAGTCGGCTCCGTATAAATCCAGTTTATCGCAACTTTATGTAATTGCACAAATAAGAATAGTGATACCAGTAAAGTTACAATTGCAATTGTAATTCTATTTACATACAGCCATTCCATTCTTAATTTTGAAGCTGAATCTTTTAAAAGTTTTTGAACCTTTATGTAATCTTTTGTTCCTTTTTTAGGAACAAATAAGTTAACAATCTTCTTTCCTATTAGACTTTTATAAACCTTTTGTTGCCAAGGATTTTGTGTGTTTTGTGTACTTTTATCTGTCGAACCATTATTTTTTACTTTTCTTAATAATAAATAACATATTATAGTTAAAAGAATTATTAAAATTTGTACAACCATTCCACCTTTACCAGAATAAAAGCTTTGAGTAAAGCTAAAGTTTCCTACAGCCCAATTTTTTAATGGCTCTAATCCAAGTACCGGAACAATAGAGATTATTGATAAACTTTGAAACACATAATCTATTTTATCTCTTTTTAAAATTTCTATTTGCATTTCTTCTGTAATGTTACTTACATTTTTTAAATATAAGGATGTTTTATCAACTTTTCTATCTCCAAATTCTTTTGTTAAATATGAGATACCAGCAAATTCTTTTAGATATGGGTTTGGTGCAATGTCGTAGTATTTTTCAAGTTCTGTTTCAGGGTCATTTGCAATAAGAACTTCGTAAATTTTTTCACCCTGTTTAGATATATTTTTTTCATCATCTTGTGATATCTGATATATTGCTTCTTCTACCATATTAAATTCATGATAGGCATGTCTAATTTCAGCAAAAAATTCTAATTGTTCTTTAAGAAGATTATTATCCATTTTGTCAACCATATTATCAATAAAATTATCTACCATAAATATTTCAAATATAAGTATAATAGAAAGTGTTAAATAATTTGTATGTGCAACAATAATTGAAGCTGTAACTATGGGAATCATTATCAATAATACTATTGTTAAGATTTTAGCAGAGTCTCTACGTGTTGCGTACTCATCATCAACATTTAATATTTCAAGTCTTCGTCTTAATTTAAGTATATATGATTTTATAAAAGGCATCTTAGAATATGTAATATATAACTTTTGATATAATACTTCAAATGAAAATTTATTACTCTCAGTACCTCTTCTAAGCTTTTTTATTTGCTGATAGTCTGATTTTTGCATTTTTTTATTTAGTATTAAATAAGCAACAACTATTACAGCAAATATAGCTCCAACAGCAATAATCATATATTTTAACATGTCGGTCGACATCGGATTCCTCCTTTCTTTAAGTAGCTAGGCGTGGTTTTCTAGTTTTTTTAGATGCTTCAGATACAGCATTGCCTGCCTTTGCAAGTTTTGCAGATAGTTTTGATTTTTCTTTTCTTTCTTCTTCCATTCTGTATACACTTTCTTCTCCCCAATGGCGTGCAACAAATTTATCAAAATCTTCTGCATCAGTGTCTGTCATGTTAAGTCTCATCTCTTTTATATTTTTATCTGATATTTTATTTGTTATTATATATTCTCCATCAATATACTCTAATATGTTTCTATATTCGTAAGTTTGTCTATCAGTTGATTTTGCAAAAAACTGAGTTGCATTATCAAAAAATTTGTCAAATTTACCTTCAAGAGTTTTCTCTTTTCTATGATCATAAGTGTATTCATTTTTACTTATAACTGGAGTACATTCTGTTATTCTTTCTATGTACCTTTTACCTCTGAAGTCTTTTGTTAAATGTACATCAAAATTTAATACCTGTACAACTTGCTCTTCTGCAGTTTTTTCATTTTTAAATACTCCTGCTCTTAACATTGAGTTTCTTAAAGCTGTAACCAAGTCTGGGAATGTTTTAGCATGGTGAGTAAATAATGTAAATTTAGAAGCAACTTGGGCTGATTGTATCATCCAAGAAGCAACAGGGTCAGTTGCAACCTCACCTATAATATTAACAGAACCATCTGTTTTCTTTTGAACGTCCAAACACTCTTGTCCTGCAATTGTGTCTGTTTCACGCATTGATAAAATATTTCTTGTAGGATAAACTTTTCTTAAGTGTAACTCGAAAGCTGTTTCTGTAATACGTAAGTTCATTGTTTCGTATATGTTCTCTATCATACCCATAAGTAATGTTGTTTTACCGCAACCTTGCTCACCAGTAATAGATGTAATTCTGGCACCTTTAACAAGGTATTTTAATAATTCAATTGCTTCTTCTTTTCCATCTGTCTTACCTGTCCATTGCTCAAGTGTAGCACGCTTTACATCGAATTTTCTTACAAAGAATGCCCATGTTTCAGACATTGATGGTCTTACAACAACTACACGAGAGCCATCTTTCATTTCATTAATTTTATATCCGTTTGTGTCTGATAATTGTCCTGGATTATTATATTTATATATATTTTGGCAAACCCTTTTAAGTTCAGCTTCTGTTCCAAATGATAAGAATCCTAATCTAATTGATTTACCATGAAACATTATCCAAATACTGTCACAAGCACGTTGTACTTTATGCTCTTCTATTTGAGCTAAATAATCAGCTGAGTCTGTTTGCGCAACTTGACTAATAAAACTCTCTGGAAGTCCAGATACTCCACCAGAAACACCATCAATGTTCATATCTCTAACTTCATCTATACTTGAGTATCCTTTATATTGCTGGTATATTCTTTGAACTACAATACTTAATTTATCTGCAAAACTAAGTACGATATTTTCTTTTTCAAATATGTCACTTATTTCATCTTCTGTAATAACATAACATGGTTTTGTTTCTCCTTGTATGTATTTAAACTCGTCCAAATTATATTTTCTAATTAATTCCCCTAGTGCTTCATATCCAAATTCTTTTTTGTAAACATGTATTAAAATATCAAATTTGTCCTGTGCAGTTAGAATTGATGGAACATCAAATGGAATAGCTTTTGAAATATTCATTTCAGTAACACCATATTCTTTAGCTAATAAATCATAAATTAATTCTTTAACATATTTTTTGTCATTAACATCACCATAGGTACAACCTTTTAAAGCTTTTTTTAACTCATATTTTTTACTTTTTCTTCTTTTTAGTTCTTCCTCTGATAACCCAATATCATATAAATTAATTTTTGTAATTTCATCAAGTCTTCTTTTAACAAACTCTATCATTTTTTCCAATGTATATGTTTGATCATCAACATCAACTTGATTGACAACTTCAGCATTTTTTTGTGAATTTATATGATAATATATAATTCCAATTGCAATTCCTATGACTGCTATTATAAGTATCAAATTTGATATTGTCATTTATTTTTCCTCCTAAATGTTGATTTATATTGCTATCTCATACTAAGTTGTATTTGCATTTGTATTGACTCATATAATCTTTTTATTTCCTGAACAAAAAAATAATTTTCATCTTTTTCTTTTACTTTTAAGTAATTAATAAATAAATCTATAACTTTTCCTTCTTGCGAACATTCAAAAAACAAATTATTGTATGGTATGGTATTAACCGTATCTCTAAGTTTTAGAATATTTCTCGAAATATTTTTTGCATTGTATTTTGTTTGTTCCATATATTTTCCTATTGCAATAATTGTTTTATCTTTTTTTAAAATTTCATTTTCATTTATCATTTCTGCAATCTTTTCAATTTGTTTTGCTCTTTGAGATACCATTGAAACAACAATGTCAGATTCATTTAATATATCAATTTTAGATTGTTCTCCAATTTTATTGTCTAAATCAACTACAACTAAATCATAATATTTACTAGCCAATGAGATTATCTGTGAATATCTTTCTTTTATTAAATCATATTGTTCCAGATTGCCTTCAATTCCTAATAAAACCTCTAGTCTATCAGTTAATACAACTTGTGTATAGTCTTTTATTATTTCAGGCGATATTCTGTTACTTCTAATGATTCTATCAAGTCCCTCTACTCCGCTGTTATCATATCTCGAAGTATTGCTCGAAAACAAAGAAAATTTACTTTTTTTCTTTTCAACCCAAAAGCTATCTTTTACAATTCTATCATCAAAACCTGTTGAAACAAGTAACACTTTTATATTATGCTCAATTGCTACCTGAGTTGCAAGTGCTATTGAGCTTGATGTTGTTCCACATTGTTCTTCTGTGTTATTCCAAAATGTAACTATCGCCATTTTTTTCTCCTATTCTTTCATTAGTCTTTTTATATTTCCGATATTTATTTTTTTATCTATGTCTTGAACTACATAAGCCAAAGACTCTTTGTAGTTTACGCCAAGTCTTTTGTATCTAATTTTTTCTAGTTTTTGGTTTTCTTCAAAAACTTTATTATTATCACCCAAAATTTGAAAATAAATTGTATATTCATTCCATTCAATATTATATTCTACTGATAAATGATTTAAATATTCTTCATCCTCTTTATAGCTTTCATACGAAAATAATATTTTAGTTATTTTAGCTCCATTGTCAAATGCCTGAAGGGCATCTATACCTTTTCTTAAAGAATACATATCAAATGATGTTACAAAGTACTTTTTTGCTTCATCTTTTATATTAAATGCTTCTATTTTGTCAGCTTCGTCAACATCTATTAATACATAGTCATACAAATTATCTTTAACGTTTTCTTGGTCTTCATCATCATTGTATATATCTTCATCATTAGTATCAAATGAATTCCTAAATATCGTTCAATTTCTTCCCATGATTCGAATCCTACAGCAAAATCCATATTTTCAAAACTCGTAATATATGCTTTAGTAGGATTTATAGATGGTACAATATATTTCATTTTTTGACTACTTGTAGCATCTACAATCAAAACTCAGTATTTTGACATTTCT
>CAYTEX010000045.1:0-2813 GCA_964437015.1 uncultured Clostridium sp.
TTTTATTCCAGTTCATGGAGAATATAGACATTTAATAGCTCATAGTGAAACAGCACAATCTATGGGAATTCCAAAGGAAAATATTTTTAAACTTGAAAATGGAAAAGTATTAGAAATGGACAAGTTTAGTGCGGAATTTACTGGACAAGTACAAGCAGGTGTAATTTTAGTAGATGGTTTAGGAGTTGGAGATGTTGGAAATGTTGTCTTAAGAGACCGTCAACATTTATCTCAAGATGGTTTAATTATAGTTGTTCTTACAATGAATGGTGCAACAGGAGAAATTATTGCAGGACCAGATATTATTTCAAGAGGATTTGTATATGTTAAAGAATCTGAAAATGTTATGGAAGAAATTAAAAATGTTGCAAGACATGAAGTATACAAATTTGAACTTAGAGAGACTAAAGATTGGTCGACTATAAAAAATGCATTAAGAGAAAACTTAAAAGATTATATTTTTGCAAAAACTAAGAGAAATCCAATGATTTTACCAATTGTAATGGAGGTATAGAAAAATGAATTATAAAGAGTTAGCAGACATGATATTTCCAAACGCTAAGGAAATATCATATTATGAAGAAAAATATCCAAGAAGAAATTTACCAGAAGGAGCAGTGGTAATAAGAGTTGCTCCAAGCCCAACAGGAAATGTACATATAGGAACTATATTTCAAGCAATGGTAAATAGAAAAGTTGCTTCACAAACTGGGGGAGTTTTCTATGTTAGAATAGAAGATACAGACCAAAAAAGAGAAATTGAAGGTGGAATTACACAAATAATTCAATCTTTAAAAGATTTTGATATTGAAGCAGATGAAGGAATGATAAATGAAACAGAATCTAAAGGAGAATATGGACCTTATAGACAATCTTTAAGAAAAGATATATATCAAGCTTATGCTAAATATATGATAGAGCAAGGTAAAGCATATCCTTGTTTTGCTACGCCAGAAGAGTTAGAAGAAATTAGAGCAAAACAGGAAGTAGCAAAAGTTAGAACAGGCTATTATGGTGTATGGGCAAAATATAGAAATTTATCACTTGAAGAAATGGCAGAAAAAATAAAAGCTGGAGTACCATATATTGTTAGATTTAAATCAAATGGTAGAGAAGACAGAAAAATAAAACATAAAGATATTATTAAAGGAAATGTTGAATTTCCAGAAAATGATCAAGACATAGTTATAATTAAATCTGATGGTCTTCCAACATATCATTTTGCTCATATTGTAGATGACCATTTAATGGGAACAACAGTAGTAACACGTGGAGATGAATGGCTATCATCTGTTCCACTTCATTTACAGTTATTCCAAGAAATAGGATTTAAACCACCTCGTTATGCACATACACCAACATTACTAAAAAATGATAATGGAAATAAACGTAAAATAAGTAAAAGAAAAGATCCAGAAGCTGCAGCAAGTTATTACCAAGAACAAGGAATACCTTCACTTGCAGTTAAAGAATATTTAATGAATATAGCTAATTCAAGCTTTGAAAACTGGAGAAGACAGAATAAAGAAGCTTCAATTGATGATTTTGATTTTCAATTAAACAAAATGAGTGTAAGTGGAGCATTATTTGATATGGTTAAATTAAATGATGTTTCAAAAATAGTAATTTCAAGATATACAGCTCATGAAGTATATGATGAAAGTATGAAATGGGCTGAAAAATATGACAATGAACTTGTAGAAATGCTATCAAATAAAGAATATTCATTAAAAGTATTAGGAATTGAAAGAGGAAATGTAAAACCTCGTAAGGACATTGCAAAATGGAGTGACGTAAAAGAGAATATTATTTATATGTATGATGATAAATTTTTAAATGCAAATCAAGAATATCCATATCAAACTATAAATAATAAAGAAGAAATAAACAAAATATTAGATTTATATATCGAAAAATATTATAATGAAAATGATGACAAACAAACATGGTTTGACAAAATAAAAGAACTTTCTGGTGAAATGGGATATGCTAAAGAAGTTAAAGAATTTAAAGCAAATCCAGAAATGTTTAAAGCTCATGTTGGAGATGTAAGTACTGTTTTAAGAGTTGCATTAACTGGAAGAACAAATACTCCTGACATGTATGAAATTATGCAAGTATTGGGAAAAGATAGTATAATTAAAAGATTTGAGAAAGCAAAGAAATAAAAGGAGGACAAGATATGAGCTGGGAAAGTGATTTAATAGGTGAAAGAACACTTGAAATTACAACCGAAAGTGGAGTTGATACAAAGAATGATGAAGATAATAAGCCAAAGGCATTAGATTATGTGAAGATGAACAATGATGAACTAATTAAAATATTAAAAGGAAGATTGAATACTTTAGATGTTTTAAAGGAGTTAAAAGAGATTGGTGAGAATGTAGAAGAAGCTGCAACGGTTGCATTTAAAGATTATCAAAATATAAAAAGAGTATTATCAAATAGAGAATTGACATCTGATGTAAGTTCAATAATTCAAAATATATATGACGAGCTAATAAAAAAATTTGAAAATTTAGGGATACAACAAGATAATGGTATGCTAATACATGATTAGACCAAAATAATATTACAAACATTGTAACAAAATTGTAATATTACATAAATATTAATATTATATTACATTTCTGTTAAGAATATTGACTTTAAGAAAAAAACATATAAAATAATAATATGATAATTTATAAAGATTTTTCTTTTGGAAAATGGAGTAAATTTTTATGAGAATTATAAGTGGAACAGCAAGAGGAACGAAACTATATACATTAGAAGGTGAACATACAAGGCCAACATTAGACAGAGTAAAGGAA
>CAYTEX010000045.1:2823-7813 GCA_964437015.1 uncultured Clostridium sp.
TATAATTCAAAATGATATAGAAGATAAAGTGGTTTTAGATTTGTTTTCTGGAAGTGGAGCAATAGGATTAGAATTTGCAAGTAGGGGAGCAAGAGAAGTATATTTAAATGATAATTCTAAAGAAGCCTTGGAAATTATCAAACAAAATATAGAAAAAACACATTTATCTGAAAAAATAAAATTATATAATTTAAACTATTTAAAACTAATACAAAATCTAAATGGAAATAACTTTGACATAGTATATTTAGATCCACCTTATAGAACTGATTATATAATTCAAGCATTAAAAGAATTAGTAAAATTTAAAATAATTACAGAAGAATCTTTAATTATAGCAGAAACAGATGACAAAGAAAAAATCATAGAACCAATACATGAACTTAAATTGTTTAAAATTCTTGATGAAAGAAAATATGGAAGAACATATATCATATTCTTAAAGATATTTAACAGAAAGGAAGAATAATAATGGAAATATTTACATTACTAGAATCATTAGAAGATATTCTAGAAAAGAGCAAAGGAGTACCTTTTACGAACAAAACTCTTGTTAATAAAGAAGAAATAATAGAAATTATTCAAGAAATTAGATTAAAATTACCAGATGAGCTAAAACAGGCTAAATGGATAAAAGAAGAGAGAACACGTATCTTGCAAGAGGCTCAAAAAGAAGCAGATGGAGTTGTCAAAGAGGCTGAAAGTCGAATTATTTCTATGATTGATGAACATGAAATTACAAGAAAAGCTTATGATCAAAAAAATGAAATTATAGAAACTGCTAATGAGATGTCTAGAGAAATTACAAATGGAACTAAAGAGTATGCTGATAACTTACTAGAAAATACTGAAAAGGTGTTAGCAAATACTATGCAAAATTTGGAAAAGAGCTTTGCAGATGCTCTAAATGCGATGCATATATCTCTTGAAGACACAATAAAAACAGTTCAAAATAGTAGAAAAGAATTACAATAAAAAAAATCATAATGGGAATTTTTAAATTTCTATTGTGATTTTTTTTTATTTAGTATAAAATAAGTATATGTATCAAATAAAAGAGGGATGAAAATGATATTTATTTACTTGATAATTATAGTTTTATTTGCAGTACTTATTTTGTGGACTTGGAATAATGTAAAAGATTTTGAAAATAATACAAAAAAAATTAAATTTATTATAATAGGAATTATTATACTGCTAATAAGCACATTTATAATATTTACTATTTCAAAGATTGGAATAAAATATCCAAATGATAAAGTACTAAAATATGTTAGACGTATTTCTATATTTCTATGTGTACCAATTAATGGCTATATAAGTTTACCTCATATAGCTAAAATAAAATCAGATATAAATACAAATGTTATTGATGATGAAAAAAGTAAAAAAAGAATAATAATTTTAGTGATTATAATTATGATAATAACTGTTTTTGAAATATTTTATTTAAAAGATTTTCAAAAAGGAATAATTAATAACCTAGCAAATAAAAATCTGTAAAGAAAATATTGTTTAGTAATATATAATGCATAAGGAGAAATACTGTGAATAAAGAAATAAAACCAAAAGTAATAGTTATTGTAGGACCAACTGCTTCTGGGAAAACAGCACTGTCAATTGAACTTGCAAAAAAAATCAATGGGGAGATTATATCTTGTGATTCAATGCAAATATACAAAGATATGAATATAGGCTCAGCTAAGCCAACCATAGAAGAAATGCAAGGAATAAAACATTATCTAATAGACGAAGTTGAACCAACACATAGATTTAGTGTTGCAGAGTATAAAAAAAGAGCAGAAAAATCAATAGAAGAAATAATTAAAAAAGGTAAGATACCTATTGTTGCTGGAGGAACAGGATTATATGCAAATAGCTTAATATATGGCATTGAATATAATGAAATCGAATATGACGAGAAATATAGAAATAAATTAATGGAGCAAGCTCAAACAGAAGAAGGACTTGAAACTTTATTTGAAGAGGCAAAAAAATTAGATCCAAAAGCAATGGAAAAAATAAGTAAAAATGATAAAAAAAGAATTATAAGAATTTTAGAAATATATAATTCAACAGGAAAAACTAAAACTGAACAAGAAAACGAATCAAGAAAAAAAGCGATTAAATATGATTACAAAGTTTTTGCACTTAATATTGATAGATCAGTATTATACGAAAGGATTAATAAAAGAGTAGATATTATGATTGAGCAAGGACTTATAGAAGAGGTTAAAAATATTTTAAAAAAATATAACGAATTTCCGACTGCTATGCAAGCAATAGGATATAAAGAAATTGTAGAATATGTTGATGGGAATTTAACTAAGCAAGAGGCTATAGAAAAAATTAAACAAGAATCTAGAAGATATGCAAAACGCCAAATAACATGGTTTAAAAAAATTGCAAATGTCAAATGGCTTGACGGTTTGGATAAAAAACAAAATAATGTAAATATTATTATGGAGGAAGTATATTGAGTAAAATATTAAATTTTAAAGATTTAAAAAATAAAAAAATGAAAAAAAAGTATTTTATATATTTAATTTTTGCAATTATTATACTTTATATATTGTTTTCGATATATTTGCTCGTAAAAACACCTAATGAAACAATTACAGTTGACAATGGGATGCTTACTTTGGAGGAATCTTCAACTGGATATATAATAAGAAATGAAACAATTTTAAAAGGAGAAAACTACAAAAATGGATTAACACCTATAGTAGCAGAGGGAGAAAGAGCAGCAAAAGGACAAACGGTTTTCAGATATAGTGGAAACGAAGAAGAAGATACAAAAGAGAAAATTGAAGAAATTAATTCTAAAATACAAGAGGCGTTATCAAATCAACCTAATTTGTTTTCAACTACTGATATAAAAAATCTTGAAAAACAAATTGATGAAAAAACTCAGAACTTAAAAAAATTAACAGACATTAGTACTATTTCTGAATACAAAAAACAAATAGAAGAAATTGTAAGTAAAAAAGCCAAAATTGCTGGTTCACAAAGTAAAAGCGGAGAATATATCCAACAATTAACAACACAGAAAGAAGAATATGAAAATAAATTAACAGAGGATTCGGAATATATAACAGCACCAAGCTCGGGAGTAGTTTCATATAGGGTTGATGGTTTAGAGGATGTTCTTACGACAAGTGATTTTAGTACAATTACAAAAAACACATTAGATAATTTGGATTTAAAAACAGGGAAAATTGTATCTACATCCGCAGAAGCTGGAAAAATAATAGATAATTTTAAGTGTTATATAGCAACTGTATTGGAAAGTGATATAGCAAAAAATGCAGATATTGGAAAAACAGTAAAAATAACTCTTTCATCTGGAAACGAAATAAATGCTGAAATAAAATATATAGCTAAGGAAAGCGATGATAAAATCCTAATAGTCTTTGAGCTAAAATCGCTTGTTCAAGAATTAATAGAATATAGAAAAATTTCTTTTAATATAACATGGTGGAGTGCATCAGGACTTAAAGTTCCTAATTCATCTGTATTAGAAGATGAAAAAGGCTTTAAATATGTTGTAAGACGAAAACTAGGAGAAGATAAAAAAATAATAGTTAAAGTATTAAATAAAAATGAAAAATATTCAATAATAAGTCCATATAAAGAGGAGGAACTGAATACTCTAGGAATAGATATTGACAATTATACTAAGATTTTACAATATGATACAGTATTAGTATATCCAAATGGGTAATATTACAATAATGTTACAAAAATATTAAATTAATATTACATTTTTAATAAAGCCTTGACAAAAAAATAAAAATGTAAGATACTTTTTATATAATTGAAAATAAACATATGAAATGTTACAAAAATAAATTAGGAGGAAATAAAATGGCAAGTGCAATAATGAATAAGGTTTGGAATTTGTTTGGAATGGATCAAGCTGAGGATGAGGAATTAGAAGATGATGTATATGATTATGATTACGAAGAGGAACAACCTGTGGAGGAGAAAAAAAGTTTTATAAAAAGAAATAGTAAAGTTGTATCAATGCCACAATCACAATCTGTACGTATGGTAATATCTCAACCAACAAATTTTGAACAATCAGAAGAAATATGTGGATTTTTAAAAGAAAAAAAATCAGTAATAGTTAACTTAGAGTACGTAAATAAAGATGTAGCAAGAAGAATAGTTGACTTTATTAGTGGTGGAGTTTATTCTTTAGATGCACATATACAAAAAGTATCTAATTCAATATTTTTAATTGCACCTACAAATTATGAAATTACAAATGAAATGGCTAGAGAAGAGATTAAAAATAAATTATCTGTATCTTGGTTAAATAAAAATAGTATTAACTAAAAGGGGGCAATAATATGCTTACACCGCTTGATATTGAAAATAAAAGATTTGCAAAACAAATCATGAACGGCTATAGTGTTGAAGAAGTTGATGATTTCTTAGATGAGATTGGTGTTGATTTTGCTAAAAAACAAAAGGAATTGTCAGAGGCTTATAAAGAGGTAGAAGAACTAAGAAAAAGCTTAGAGCACTATAAAAATATTGAAGGAACACTTCAAAATACACTTCTTATGGCTCAATCAACAGCAGAGGAAGTAAAAAATGTTGCTAAACAAAAAGCTAATCAAATGATTGAAGAGGCTAGGGCAACTTCTGAAAAAGAGGTTGCAGGTTTAAATAGTCAAATTTTAGTAAAGAAAAAAGAACTAGAAGACATTCAAAAACAATTTGATATATACAAAGCAAAAATGGAATCTTTATTAATTTCACAACTTGAACTAATAAAAGAAATAAATAAAAATGAAGATGCAATCTAAATTTAGATTGTGTCTTTTTTTATGTGAAAATACGGCAAAAACTCTTGACATAAGAGCTTTTTTTTGGTATTATATTACTATTGTAAATTAAACTAGCGTTATTGCGCTCATTTTTAATCAATAAGATAATTATTTATAAGGAAAAGAGGAATTAAATGTACAGGAAAGCAAAT
>CAYTEX010000046.1:0-7795 GCA_964437015.1 uncultured Clostridium sp.
CTAAATCTGTACATTCTCTTAATACTTCTACAACACTATCATCTATTATTACAGACTGATTAATTTTTTCTCCTCCATTTAATAATCTATGTCCTATTGCATTAATTTCATCCAAACTTTCTACTACTTTATATTCTGGATTTGTTAGCTGTTTTAAAGTAAAATCTATTGCTTCTGTATGATCATATGCTTCATGTTCTATTTTTACCTTTTTTCCACATGCTTTGTGTGTGATGAAAGCTTCTTTTTCTCCTATTCTTTCATATTTTCCAGAAGCTATTACTTCTTCTGTTTCCATGTTTATTAATTGGTATTTTAGTGATGAGCTGCCACAATTTAGTACTAATATCTTCATATATAATCTTCCTTTCTTTTATTATTTAACTAATTCGTATGTTTCTTTTGCTATCATTAACTCTTCATTTGTAGGTATAACCCAAACTTTTACTTTAGATTCTGGTGTTGAAATTAATTTTTCTTCTCCTTTAACTTCATTTAACTCCTCATCAAGTTCTACTCCTAAAATTCCTAAGTAACTGCAAATTCCTTTTCTATTTAAATTTCCTTTTTCTCCAACACCAGCTTCAAATGTTATTACATCAACTCCACCCATAGCAACTGCCATTTTTGCAATTTCTTGTGCTACTCTATAGTCAAAATGTTTAAGAGCTAAAGTCGCATGATGTCCACCTGAAAGTGCATCCAGTTCTACATCTCTAAAATCTAGAGAAATTCTTGAAATTCCGTATATTCCAGACTTTTTATTTAATAATTCACTCACTTCATCTGGTGTTAATTCTTTATGATCTGTTTTTTCTAAATCTTGAACCCCTTGCATTGGTTTTTCAGATTTTTTTATTAAATATGTTACAACAGAAGGATCTAAATCTCCAGATCTTGAGCCCATTGGAATTCCACCAAGTGGGGTTAATCCCATAGTAGTATCTACTGATTTGCCATTTTTTATTGCACATAGACTTGCTCCCTGTCCTAAATGGCAGCTTATTATTTTTAGTTCTTTTACATCTTTATTTAAAAGTTCTGCTACTCTTTTGCTAACATATTCATGTGAAATACCATGAAATCCATATTTTCTAATTCCATATTTTTCATAGTATTCATATGGAATTGGATATAGATATCTTTCTTTTGGAATTGTTTGATGAAAAGCTGTGTCAAAACATGCAACTTGCTTAATTTGTGGCACTACCCTTTGACATGCTCTTATTCCTGAAACAGCATTTGGATTATGAAGTGGTGCAAGCTCAGAACATCTTTCAATTTCTTTTATTACATCTTCTGTAATTAAAACTGGCTCTTTAAAGTTTTCACCTCCATGAACTATTCTATGACCAATTCCAGCAAGCTCATCAAGTGACTTCATAACACCATAATGCCTATTTAATATTCTTGAAATAATAAATTTAACAGCCTCTTCATGATTTTTTACTTCATGTTCAAATCTGTGTTTTTCATCTTTAACTTTATGTGTCAAAAAGGACCCTGGTTGTCCAATTCTTTCATAGTTCCCCTTAACAAGTCTACTTCCTGTTTGCATATCAATAACTTGATATTTCAAAGACGAACTACCTGAGTTTATAACTAATATCTTCATAGAAACTCCTTTTCATTATATTTTGATCATATCTCTAATTAATCTCCTGGTTCTTGTCCTTCTTCATCTCCATGTTCTTGTATATTTGTTTTAAATTCATTTTTATCCATATAGCCTAGTTTAATTAATATTTTATATAATTCTGTCAGGCTTTGTGGATTTCCAATTTCTTTCCAAGATTTTTTTATCTCTTCTATTTGTTCATTTGATAGCTTCTTTGGTAAAAAATAATTTATTTTCATTACCTCCTTCTTCTTGTTCATAAAATGGTGTTGAATAAGTTGGAATGTCATCTACATCTAGTGTCTCAGAGTCTGGATATATTTTCTTTAATAAGTCTTGTAAACTATCAAAGTCTACACTTTCTTCTCTTTCTTCTTTCATAGATCTTATATGTATATTATCTATACATTTCTCCTTTCTTTCTTTTTTTTGATTATATCATATTAATATTGCAAATGCAATTTATTCATATACACAAATAGTTTGAAGTATTCAATCATTTATTTGCACTCTGTACTGCTGTAATTGCAACAACCCCCACTATATCATCTGCTGAGCATCCACGTGACAAATCATTTACAGGTTTGGCAATTCCTTGACAAAGTGGTCCATAAGCTTCTGCCTTTGCAAGTCTTTGCACCAACTTATAACCAATATTTCCAGCATTTAAATCTGGAAATATTAAAACATTAGCATTTCCTTTAACTTCACTTCCTGGAGCTTTAGATTTTGCAATTTCAGGAATTATTGCTGCATCTAGTTGTAGTTCTCCATCTGAACATAAATTGGGTTCTTTTTCTTTTACTAGTTTTGTTGCTTCTACTACCTTTTCTGTAAGCTCAGATTTAGCACTACCATATGTAGAATACGAAAGCATAGCAACTTTTGGTTCTGCTCCTACAAGTTGTTTAAAGCTTTTACTTGAAGATATTGCAATTTCTGAAAGTTCATCTGCTGTAGGATTTTGGTTCAATCCACTATCTCCAAATATAAATGTTCCATTTTCTCCATATTCACAATCAGGAACACACATTACAAAAAATGCTGAAACAAGTTTTGTATTTGGTGCTGTTTTTAGAATTTGAAGAGCTGGTCTTAAGGTATCTGATGTAGAATGTGCTGCACCAGATACTAGTCCATCTGCCTCACATTCTTCATCTTTTAACATCATCATTCCAAAATATATTGGCTGTTTTATTAACTCTTCTGCTTGTTCAATAGTAAGTCCTTTATGTTTTCTAAGTTCATATAGTTTTTCTTTGTATTCTTTACTTTTTGAAGACGTTTTTGGATTTACTATTGTTATTCCTTCTAAATTTATGTTAAATTTTTTAGAATCTTCTTTAATTTTGCTCTCATCTCCTAGAAGTATTATATTGGCGAACCCCTGCATTACAACTTTTGATGCAGCTTCTAATACTCTTTTATCTTCGGATTCTGGTAAAATTATTGTTTTTTTGTTTTCTTTAGCCCTTTGTTTGATATTTTCTATGAATTTCATTTTCTAGTTATTTCTCCTTTCATAATTTTAAAAGTTTGATACCAGCTATTTTGCTGACTGTCTTTTACCCATAAATAATAATCTGTATTTATATCTAATGATGTGTTTATAATAATTGGCTCAGTTCTTGGTATATTTGTATTCTGCTGTTGTGTAGTATTTTCTATTGCTTGGTTTTGGCTAGTTGTATTCTGATTAGGATTCCATATTACATTGTTTGGTATGCTTGTATTTGTTTGATTGTTATTGTCGTTTTCAGTATTGCTTCTATTTACTGTATCCCCCTGCTCTGTTGGTTGCTCTACTTGTACAAATTCTGCAGGAGCATATGCATTTAGTGTAATTTGCCATCCTGTAATATCTATATCTTTATTTAAAGTTATCTTTACATTATTATTTGTATTTTCAGACCAGTCTGCAGGTACATCTATAGATGTGATTACATTTCCTTCACCAATTTCTGATTTTCCTTCTTGTGGGAATATATCAACAGTTATATCAAGTTCTCCAACATTTCCCAAATTGTCTTCTGCATACACTTTATATATACCATTTTCTTTTACAATTCTTGTACTATTTTCTTGTGACCATATTCTATTATCCCAACTAAATGGACTATCATACAATCCAGATTCCGTGTCTTCAGCAGTAACATTTATAGTAACATATCCAGAACTTAATGTGTCTTTATTTATTGTATAAGCAATTTGTGGTGGCTTATTATCTACTTTATCTATTTGAATATCTTTAACTTGATTATTTCCTGCAGTATCTTGTATCCAAATAAAATATTTTCCATTACCAGTAATTTCACGTGTTATGTCTAAGTTTGGAGTAACAGATTCTAATATACTCCATTCATCTGAATTTGGTTCTCCTTCATTTTTGGTTATTGCCCATCTGTATATTCTAATATTATCTGTAGCTACTATTTTTACTTGTTTTAGTACTTCCCATGTTTCATTTTCAAATGAAATTTCATTAAATATAGGAGCTGTTTTATCAATATCTGATATTTTTATTCCTGTAAAATTTGGTAGTCCATATCCAAAATTATCATCTTTTCCTTGTTCTCCTAAATCAATACTAAAATCTCTTAAAAAATTATATATCTCTAATATGGTTGCATCTTTATTATATGATTTTATTAGTGATATTATTGATACAATTCCTGCATTTGAATATTGTGCTCCAGACCATCTTGAGACTGTTGAATTAGTGTTGAAAATTTCCTCTATATCTGTACTTGGAATTGCAAAATCTATATAATCTCCTTTAGCTGAATAATCGCTAATATTGTTTTCTCTATCTAGGGAAGAAACCGCAATTGTCATACCATGGTTCGCTGGATAGTTGCTTTGACTATCAGCAGATACCGAACATACTGGTTTATTTTTATAAAATGCTTCCTCTAGAAGTAAATCTATTACCTCATTTTTAGAATTAATTAGTTCATAACATATAATGTCTGAATTATCTATTGAATATTTAAGAGCTTTCAATATACTTGAAATTGTTGAGTATCCTTCCTCTGTAACTGTAACTAATGGCAATATTTTAACATTTGGTGTTGTTGAATCAACAATTACTTCGGCAATTCTACTTCCTTGTTCAATTGTTTCTGATATATCTTTATTATTTAGTACAAAATTATAATAATTTTCGTTTAATCTACTACTAAGAAATTCTTTTTCATAATTAATTCCATATCCTATTGTAGAAACTATTATTTCTGCAGGGTTTCCATTATCTTTTATTATTTGCATATAATTGTCTAGACCTAACCTGGTTGTTCCAAGATAGTGATAATTTTTTAAATCTACAGGTGTCTCTCCATACACTGTTTGTGATATATCGTTAGTTGTCGTATTTATAAAAACCTCATCTGAATATATTTTTTCTATATAAGGTTTTCCATTATAAAAATTATACATTGCTTTAGTTAATTTCTCAGAATAAAAACTTACCATATAAAGATTTTCTGAAAGTTTAATTATTTCTTCACCTTGTGTTTTTTCTACAATTTCCTCAGCTTTAATCATAAAGCATTTGGTTTGGTACGGATTTTTTATTCTTAATGTTTGTCCTTCTTGTGTTATCTCAAATACTGAGTTCGACAGCAAGTTTTTCATTTCTTCTCCTGATGTAAATCCAAGCTCTTCTTGTTCTTTTGTAATTCCAAATTCATCAATTAAATTTGTATCTATATCGTCTCTTTTAACTTTTTTACTGCTTAAGTCTATTGTTATTTCTGTAAAGTAATTTTTGCAAACAATTCCATCTTCATAAGATACTTCCGGTTTTTTACTTAATTTTATTAATAAAAAAACGCCTAGAATTAATAGCAGTACTCCTATTATAATACCTGTTATTTTTAATCCTTTTTGTAATTTTGTTCTTGTTTTTCTTCTCATAAAATTTTCTCCTTGGCAAAATTATATCTATATTTTATCTTAAACTATAAAAAAAGACAATATTTTATTGACAAAATTCAAAACTTATTTTATAATTCGTTTTACAATTTAAAATAATATCTTTATCATTTGTTCTAGATGTTTTTCGCTCTTTTTAGAAAAGAGGTAATTATTATAAATAAAGTTTTCAATTTATTTTATACAATTATTATATTCTTTACCATTTTTATTTGCATTTTTTTTATTCCAACATATAAAAACTCCACCAATACTAAATATATCGATTTTATAGATGATGGTTCTCTTCTATGGCCTGCTCCACGGAGTTTCTAAAATCAATTCATATTTTGGCAGGAGGGTTGCTCCAACCTCAGGAGCCTCAACTTTTCATAAGGGTATAGATATTGGGGCTCCAGAAGGTTTTGAATTTGTTGCATGCTCTGATGGAACAATTACTTTTGCTGATTTTTTAGGTGGCGGTGGCTATACTATTACTCTAACAGATTTAGATACTTCAAATCGGAGAAATCAAATATTCATATTGCCATTGCAACCCTAATTTTATTATATCAGTTGGACAATCCATAAAAAAAGGACAAATTATAGGTCAAGTCGGACCTAAATATATTGAACGGAGTTCCCGGAAATAAGTATGTAGATTCTTCAGGTAGGCATACAAATGGTGCTACAACTGGACCTCATTTACATTTTGGTATGAGAATAAACGGAGAATATGTAAATCCATTAGATTTTTTTGAAATACGTTAAAAAAGCAGACATCTAGCGAATGTCTGCCTTTTTTCGACAAAATTTTAATTAATATACATCATTTCCTACGATAAAGTCTTCTCCTGTACCTTGATTTGTATAGAATTTGCCTTCTAATAAGTTATATAGACCCGGCTTATTGTTTTCCGAATTTTCTGCTTTTTTATAACAAGGGATAAAGTTCGCTTCAAGTATTCCATTAGCAGTAAATGTTAGTTTATAAATTCTTGCACCAGTATTTATAAATTGAGTTTTCCCATTCCAATTTCCAGCAAAAATATACAATGGTACTGCATCTCCCGAAGTAGTACTCGTATTGTTTACTGATTGTCCATCAATTGTTAATAAATTCTTATCCATAATCAAAGAATATTTTTTATTCAATTCTCCGCCACATGAGCTAAGTAAGTTCCTAAAATTATAAATCCCAGAAGCACAATACCATCTTGCATGAGAATATTTTTGACATTGAACCGCTGCTCCATTATTTTTAGACCCAAAAAGAAAACTATCCCCTGTTTGTTGAGCTGTAAACATATACTCTAATTCAATCTTCATATCTTCTGTGACTGTGGGAATATATGATGTAGATATCCACTGTGTTCCAGTACTTTCTATATATTCAACCTGTTGATAACCCTTTGGTAATTTTCCAGTTATAACTGAATATGGTTTTGAAAATTTTTGATAACTGTATTTTCCATTATTATCCTTTATTCTTATATATAAATAATAATGTTCTACTTCGTCACTTAATCCTTTACTTGATATTACGGCATTTGCTGAAGTTTCATTTGTACTAGTTGCTTGAAATTTTGTATACGAAAGATTAATATTTTCTATTTCACTATCTATTTCACTCCATGCATATTCTAAATTATTTAAATCATAATTATTAAGTTCTCCTTCAAAAGTTAAATTCGCTAGTATTGATAGTTTATTATCACCAAGAGTGTTTGCGTATATATTAGTTATTCTTACTTCCAACTCTCCCTCTATCTCTCCTAACTCCACCGCTGTAATCTCATTCTCATCTGGAAACTTTGCAAAATAATACTCCTCTCCCAAACGTACTCCATGTGGAAAATATATTTGATGTGTTACAGAATTTATAATGTATATGTTCTGATATTTTTCTGCTGTTGATGTATTAGTCCACTTTTTATAGTCATCACCATAATTTAATGTTAAGTTGTCTAATTTAGTTAAATCTATTACATAATAGGCACCTTTTTTATCATTTACATTAGTAATATTTGTTGTTGCTCCATTTTCTTTAAATAGCTTTTCTAAGTTGGTTTGATTATCTATGTATTCATTTTCAAATACTGGTAACTTATCGTTTTTTAAATAATATTCTGCAACTTTGGTTGATATTGAATCTATATCTGCATATAAACTATTAACTCTTTTTATACCTAATTGAGCCATTCCATTATGAATTGTAATACTTGTAACTATTATTAAAACAATAATTGTTATAACTAGTGAAAT
>CAYTEX010000047.1:0-231 GCA_964437015.1 uncultured Clostridium sp.
CTTCGCTTGATTTTTCCAAAATTTTCTCTTTTTGATCTTCTTCTTTTTCAATCATAATTTTTGTATTTTTTGTAGCTTCAGATAAGTCTATAAATAATTCCAAGTGTCCTGTTAGGATTTTTGCAGCTAAACTAAGTGCTTCATATGGTTTTAAACTACCATCTGTCCATACTTCAATAACCAATCTATCTAAGTCAACCATTTGTCCAACTCTAGTATTTTCAATTTGAT
>CAYTEX010000047.1:258-7741 GCA_964437015.1 uncultured Clostridium sp.
AATCTATTGGAAGTACAGAAATATCTTGGTCTTGCTTTTTATTCTTTTCAGCTGAAACATATCCTCTGCCTTTATTAGCTGTTAGTTCCATAACTAGATGTCCACCTTCTGAAACTTGAGCAATATGTAAATCAGGATTAAGTACTTCTACAGTTCCATCTGATTTTATATCAGCAGCCGTAACTTCTCCCTCTCCTTTAAAGTCAATATGTAAAACTTTTTCTGTTTCATCATCATTGAATTTAAGTCTTACATTTTTTAAATTTACTATTATATCTGGTACATCTTCAACAACATTTGGTATTGTTGAAAATTCATGTAGTACACCATTTATTTTAACAGAAGTTAGACTACATCCAGGAAGTGATGAAAGTAATATTCTTCTTAAAGAATTTCCTATTGTTACTCCATAACCTCTTTCTAATGGCTCGCATACAAATTTTGAATAATTATTCTCTTCATCGATTTTAATACATTCAATATTTGGCCTTTCGAATTCTATCATTATTTAACCTCCTAATTATTTAGAGTATAGCTCTACTATTAAATGCTCTTCTATTGGAATGTCTATATCTTCTCTGTCAGATAATTTAATTACTTTTCCAGATAATTTTTCTACATTTTTTTCTAACCATTTTGGTGTTGGCATTGATTTTGTAACTTCAATAGCCTGTTTAATTGCTCCACATTCTTTTTTACTTTCTCTAACTGTTATAACATCCCCTGCAGAAACTAAATATGATGGAATATTTACTTTTTTTCCATTAACTTCAAAATGAGCATGATTAACAAGTTGTCTAGCTTGTGGTCTTGTAACAGCATATCCTAGTCTATATATTACATTGTCTAATCTGCTTTCTAATATTTGAAGTAATAATTCACCTGTTCTTCCCTTTTTGCTTGAAGCAATTGTAAAATATTTTCTAAATTGTTTTTCTCCTACTCCATAAACAAATTTTAATTTTTGTTTTTCTTTTAATTGTATAGCATATTCAGAAACTTTTTTATGTGCTCCTGATGCATTTTTACGATTTGATTCTTTATCTACGCCAATTGACATTGGGCTTATTCCTAAATATCTACATCTTTTTAATTTAGGATCTCTAAATCTTGACATTTTATCTTTTCACCTCTTTATATTTTATTTAAATCACATTTATTTTGGCATAAGTTGTTTTTTAAATTTAATTAATTCGATATAAACAACTATACTCTACGTCTTTTTGGTGGTCTACAACCATTGTGTGGTATTGGTGTTACATCTTTTATTGAACTTATTTCCAATCCAGCTGTTTGAAGAGATCTTATTGCAGCTTCTCTTCCTGAACCAGGACCTTTAACAAATACTTCAACAGTTTTTAAACCATGTTCCATTGCTTTTTTTGCTGCTGTTTCAGCAACTTCTCCTGCAGCATATGGTGTGCTTTTTCTTGATCCTTTAAAACCAAGTCCTCCTGCACTTCCCCATGCTATAACATTACCTGCTGTATCTGTTATTGATACAATTGTATTGTTAAAGCTTGAACGAATATGTGCAGAACCTTTTTCAATGTTTTTTCTATTTCTTTTTGTAACTGTTTTTCTTGTTACACTCTTAGCCATTGTATTAACTAACCTCCTCTAACTAATTTGTTTCTTTTTTACTTCTGCTTACTACTTTTCTTGGACCTTTTCTTGTACGTGCATTTGTTTTTGTTCTTTGTCCTCTAACTGGAAGACCTCTTCTATGTCTTAATCCTCTATAGCATCCTATTTCTGTAAGCCTTTTAATATTAAGTGCAACTTCTCTTCTAAGATCTCCTTCAACTTTATAGTTTTCATCGATTTCTTTTCTGATTAAATTTATTTGATCATCAGTTAAATCTTTTACTCTAGTATCTGGATTAATCCCAGCTTTTTCTAGGATTTTTTGAGAACTTGTTAGTCCTATACCATATATATATGTTAGTCCAACTTCTACCCTTTTTTCTTTAGGTAAATCTACTCCTGATATACGAGCCATTTTCTATTTACACCTCCAAAATTATTTAAGTTATTTACTATCGTTTCTAAATTTTTTCTTATGTTTTATTATCAATTTGCTTAAAGGTGAAATGCATTTAATAAATATAACTGCCTTTTTACATTTATTAAATCTTTAAGCTATTTGATAATATAAATAAATATATATACACAGTTGATTTTATTCAGCCGCAATCAAACTGCGTTATAAACAAATTAAATAAATGTATATATAGCTATATATACATATTCAAACTATCCCTGTCTTTGTTTGTGTTTAGGGTTTTCACATATTACTCTTATTACACCTTTTCTTTTGATAACTTTACATTTGTCACACATTTTTTTTACAGATGGTCTTACCTTCATTTCACTCATTCCTTTCTATATATAAATTGTTACTATTTAGCTCTCCAAGTAATTCTGCCACGATTTAAATCATATGGAGACATTTCTACTTTTACTTTATCTCCAGTTAGTATTTTTATATAGTTCATTCTTAATTTTCCGGAAATAGTAGCTAGTATTTGATGTCCATTTTGAAGTTCAACTTTAAATGTTGTATTTGGTAATGTTTCTACAACTTTTCCTTCCACTTCTATAAGATCTTCTTTAGCCAAATCCTCGCCTCCTTAAAGAGCTATTTCTATGTAGGAATAAAAATAAGGTAAAGCCTTGATTTTAAGCTTTTATGCGTTAATATTCAATCGCACACTAACCCTATTATCCACAATAGCCTTACCATTATACCTCAATTTTGTATTAAAGTCAATAAATATACTTAATTTTTATAATTTTTTTTATTTTTCCTTTTAATTTAAATATAGTGCCACCCTAAATGTAATCCATCCATCAAATTTATTTTGATCTCCTCCATAAGTAGATGTAACAGGAGTACCACTAGCCGAGCTTAAATAATATCCGCCTTTACACAACCCACTACCATTAGTAGCATATCTACTAGCTTGTAAAACCCATTCATATAGATTTCCTGCTAAATCACATATGTTATTTGCAGAATTTATTGATGTTTGTCCTGTTGTTAATAAAAGCATTGTGCCTCGTTCTTTAGTAAATGTCCCCTCCATGTCTGTAAAACTCTTTCCACCGTCACTTGAATATTTTCCTCCTGACGTCGTGAATGTACTGTCATAATAGTTTCCCCAAGTTTTACTATCTCCAGTAATATCTCTAAATGGTTTCTTACAACCTGATTCATGTATAAAACACAATGTTGTATCCCATGCCGTTCCTGTCAATAATGAACTTGTGAAGTTTTCATTACTATACATACTTTTTGCTAAACCTAATGCTTGGTTTAGTGTTATATAATTATATGGTATTTGATTTGCTTTACTTAATGGTTTTCCATGATTATTTATTATTGTTTCTACTGTATCACTTGCATTTATACTCGTTCTTATATTGGGCACTCCTGCTTCATATCTTCCTATATAAAATCCGCCATTATTGTTTATACTATTTTTATAATCTTCAGTATCTATATATTTTTTTCTATCATTAGCATAATAATTAACATATTCTTCTGGAGTTTTACACTGTGTCCATCCTCTTGCACTATAATCATCTACCAACTCTTTCATTGTGTTATATCCTTTTGCTTGTGCTGCTTCATCAGATATACTATAATCATTTCGAATGTCTAGTGCATACATATCTCTAATTATTAATGATTGACTTGCAACTTCTGAGCTAGTTGTAACTTCTAAAATATACTTTCCATTTACCGTTGGATTTATATATTTGTTTTTAATTGATTTTCCTATATTAGACTCTAAGTCTAAATTAATCTCATCTCCATAAGGGTCTTTTAAAATAACAGTTGATATGTCTTCATTACTTTCAACATTTAAAAGGATTTTTTGATTTTGACTAACTGGTATCCATACAAATTCATTTCCATCTGTATCCTGTATTACATACCCGTTTTCTATTGTTGTACCTTCAACATGATGGAATAGAGTTTCATCAGGATTAGGTGGAGTAGTAACTATTGTTCCTGTAGCACTCATCTGTATTCTGATATTAGAAGCTATATTGTCATTATCATCTAATCTTGAAACTTTTCCATTAGCTAAAATTTTATAACTTATTTCATCAACTGTTACAGTCCATCCATCAGTTTCATTTCCTGTTATAGTATAGTCTTTGCTCCCCAACCCCATTGCAAATTCTTCTCTAAGTGTTGCATCTTTAAGAGTTCCAGAATTACCAGCAAGTGCACTTAGTACAGACATTTTAATTAAATCATCTTCTTCACCTTCTTTTGATGATTCTTTTGCCTCTATTACTCTATTCAATATGCCATTATCTCCTGTAAGCATCAAAATTGACACTCCTGCCAATATTAACAATACAATAATAGTTACAACTAATACAATTAATGTAATTCCTCTTGTATTGTCTTTACAATGATTTATTTTTTTTTTATATATCCCATTCGATAACTCCTTTTCCTTGGTTTTTATTTATTATTATCTTAAAGTCAAAATTTCAGGTTCATTTTCTGTAATTAAAATTGTATTTTCATAATGCGCAGATAAACTTCCATCATCAGTAAGAATTGTCCAACCATCATCCATTTCCCAAATATCTGGTTTTCCTTGAATAACCATTGGCTCAATACATAATGTCATTCCTGGTTCAATTCTAATTCCACGTCCTGCTTTCCCATAATTTGGTATACCTGGATCCTCGTGCATTTCTTTTCCTATTCCATGTCCCTGAAATTCTCTTAATACCGAATAACCTTGAGAATGAACATATTCTCCTACTGCATGAGAAATATCTCCAATTCTATATCCAGGTTTAGCATATTTTAAGCCTTCATAAAATGCTTGTTTCGTAACTTTAACCAACCTTTCGGCTTCTGATGTTCCTTTTCCAACAATAAATGTACGTGCTGCATCACCGTGAAAACCATTTTTTAATGCAACTGTATCAATGCTTACAACATCACCATCTTTTATTATATGGTTTTTGCTTGGTATTCCATGAATTATTTCGTCATTTACAGATATACACGTAGCAGAAGGAAAAGGAGGTATCCCCTGTATTCCAGGATTATATCCTATTTGAGCAGGTACAGCTCCTAAGCCTCTCATTATTTTTTCAGCTTCTTTATCTAGTTCATACGTTGAAATTCCTGGCCTAATTATTTTTTCAACTTCTTCATAAAAAATTGCTACAATTTTGCATACATCTTTCATTAGTTCAATTTCTTTTTTTGACTTTATCGTTACCATTGCACGTGTCCTTTCTATGTCCCTTGTTATTTCTTATTGAAATATAAGATTAGAGGTTGGATGGTGAACCTTGATTCTATCTTCTAACCTCTCATCTCTAATTATTTATTATTTAAAAATTCCACTATAGATTTTGCTGCATCTATTCCTAATCTATTAATTGCAACACTAATTTTTTCTTCCCTAACAATTCCTCTTTTTTCGTAAAATTCTATAACTGGTTTTGTTTCTTTAAAAAATGTATCTAATCTTAATTGAAGTTTTTCTTCTGTATCATCTTTTCTTTTAACTAACTCTATTCCACAATAATCGCAAATTTCTCCATTTTTAGGCTTATTTAAAATCATATTGTAAACTCTTTTACAATTAGGGCATTCACGTCTTGCCATAACTCTTTCAATTATTTCCTCTGTCGGAGTTGTTAAATTTGCAACTAAATTTACACATTCATTTTTCTCTTTTAAAATTTTATCAAGTTCTTCAGCTTGTGCTATATTTCTAGGATATCCATCTAAAATAAAACCATTTTGGCAATCATCCTCGTTTAATCTGTTTCTAACCATGTTATTTGTAACTTCGTCTGGTACAAGCTTTCCTTCATCTGCATATTGTACTGCTATTTTTCCTAATTCTGTTCCTTCTTTTATATTTTTTCTAAATATATCTCCTGTTGAAATATGTGGTATTCCTAGCTTTTCTTTTAATATTCCAGCAACTGTTCCTTTTCCGGTTCCCTGTGCACCCATCATAATAATATTCATGATTTATATTTCCTTTCTTTTTATTTACAAACACATTCTATCTTAATTACTGTTAAATGTCAATAAATAAAATAAAAAAACAAGCTTATTGCTTGCTTTTTTATTTACTCTAAAAATCCCTTATAGTGTCTCATTACTAGTTGAGATTCTAGTTGTTGTATTGATTCTATAGCAACACCAACTACGATTAGTATAGCTGTTCCACCAAATGCAAGATTTAAAGATGTAAATCTTAATAACATTGGTAAAATAGCAATTATTGCTAAATAAAATCCACCAAATAAAGTTATTTTAGATATAACATTTGATAAATAGTCTGTTGTTGGTTTTCCTGCTCTTATACCAGGTATAAATCCACCATTTTTCTTAATATTATTAGATATTTCTGCTGGATTTGTCATAGCATACGTCCAGAAGAATGTAAATCCAACTATTAATAAAACATAAACTATTGCATTTGCAATTGTATATCCAATTCCAACGCTTGAAGAAGATGTTGCATATGAAAATTTATAAATAGTTGCCCAAAATCCTGTAGCTGAAGCTATGTCTTTATTAAACATTTGTATAATCATTGCTGGGACTGTTAAAAATGATGAAGCAAATATTATTGGCATAACACCTGCCATAACGGGTTTTAGTGGAATATTTGTATTTTGTGCACCCATCATTTTTCTTCCTACTACTCTTTTTGAATATTGTACAGGAATTCTTCTTTCAGCTTGTTGTACATATACAACTGCTGCAACAAGAATAATAGCTCCTATTATAATTCCTAAAGAAGTTAGGAATCCTGTTGTGCTAAATCCATTTTGCGTTACTATTAAATTAAATATTGTAACTATAGTTTGTGGTAATCTTGAGATAATTCCTATAAAGATTATTAAAGAAATACCATTTCCTATTCCTTTACTTGTTATTTGTTCTCCAAGCCACATAAGAAGTGAAGTTCCTGCTATAAATCCTGTAACAATTATTGCTCCTGTTAAGAATGAATTGTTTACAAAAACTCCTGTTGATTTATAGGCTAAATATACTCCTGTTCCTTGGACTAATGCTAAAACCACAGTTAAAATTTTGGTATATTTGTTAATTTTCTTTCTTCCTTCTTCTCCACCTTCTTTAGTTAAACGTTCTAGTGAAGGAATAACCATTCCTAAAAGTTGAATAACAATTGTTGATGTAATATAAGGTGATATACTCATTGCAAATATTGAAAATCTTGAAAAAGCTCCACCTGATATTAAGTTTATCATTCCAGCAAGTGATGTTGAGCTTTCTCCCATTAATTGGTTCAATTTTACAGCATCTACACCAGGTACTGTTATATAACATCCTAATCTAAAAAGAACAATTAATAGCAATGTGTAAAACATTTTTTTTCTTATTTCAGGTGTTTTAAAAGCATTTTTTATAGTTTTAAACAACTAAATCACCTCTGCCTTTCCGCCAAGT
>CAYTEX010000048.1:0-7678 GCA_964437015.1 uncultured Clostridium sp.
CAACAACAGATGAGAAATCATTAAATGATGTAAACTGTACATTTTGTGGACAATGTATAGAAGCTTGCCCAACTGGTGCATTACATGAAAAAGATACAACAGAAGAAGTATGGGCGAAGTTAAGAGATCCAGAAACAGTTGTTATTGTTCAAACAGCCCCAGCTGTTAGAGTTGCATTAGGTGAAGAGTTTGGAATGGAAATTGGTACAAATGTTACTGGAAAAATGGTAACAGCTTTAAAAAGACTGGGATTTGACAAAGTATTTGATACAAATACAGGAGCAGACTTTACTATAATGGAAGAAGCAAATGAATTTATAGAAAGATTTACTTCAAATGACAATCTTCCTATGATAACTTCTTGTAGTCCAGGATGGATAAAATTTATAGAAATGAACTATCCTGAACTATTACCACATTTATCAACATGTAAATCTCCACATCAAATGTTTGGAGCCTTAATCAAAACATATTATGCAGAAAAAGAAAATATAGACCCTAAAAAAATCTATATGGTTTCTGTAATGCCTTGTATTGCAAAGAAATTTGAAAGACAACGCGATGAAATGGTTAATGATGGATTATATGATGTAGACAATGTAATTACAACGCGTGAACTTGCAAGAATGATAAAACAGGGGAATATCGAATTTACTACTCTTGATGACTCTGAGTTTGATTTACCAATGGGTGAAGCAACAGGTGCTGCTGCTATATTTGGAACAACAGGAGGTGTTATGGAAGCAGCTTTAAGAACAGCACAAGATACATTAACAGGAGAAGATTTGCCTAAAATTGACTTTGAGCAAGTAAGAGGTGGAGAAGGAATTAAAAGAGCTACTGTAAATATTTCAGGAAAAGATATAAAAGTAGTTGCAGCAAGTGGTTTAGCTAATGCAAGAAAAATATTAGAAGAAATAAAATCAGGAGAAGCGGATTATCAATTTGTTGAAATAATGGCATGTCCAGGAGGATGTGTAATGGGTGGAGGACAACCAATAAAATCATCTAAAATACGTTCGGAAGTTGATGTAAGAGCATTAAGAGCTAATGCTTTATATTCAATAGATGAAAAATCTACAATAAGAAAATCACATGAAAATCCAATAATAAAGAAAATTTATGCAGATTATTTACAAAAACCAGGAAGTGAACTTGCAGAAAAACTATTGCATACAAGTTATACAAAGAGAGAAAAATATAATATATAATTTTCATATGGGGACAGTCCCATTTTCAAAATGAGACAGACTAAAATAGAAAAATGTCGAAAAAACACGAACGATTTTTGAATAAATTTTAGAAAATAATATTGCAAATATTTTGATTTGTAGTATAATAATATTGATAGTAGCAGGCATATTATCATTTATAGTCATAAAAAAAGCAGACATTTGCAGATGTCTGCTTTTTCCTTATATATGAAATAATTTCATAATAAGGTCAATAACTCTTAAAAACTTATAAATCTTGTCTAAGATGATAGAAAAAATATGTATAAGTTTATGAATTTTTAAAGAGTTTCTTCTCTTGTGTTTCTTAGCAGGCATATAATCACCTCCTTTCGAGGCATATAGCCATAACATAAGTATAACATGTATGAAATGCAAAGTTTGTAATAAAATGTCGAAAATATAAAAATATTAAAAAATATGTTTGAAATTATTCCAAAAATAAGCAAAATTTATAGACAAATTCAAAAAAATATTGTAAAATCAATAGATAGATGAAAAAAAGGAGCAAAAATGGATAATAAAATAACAAAATTTTTAGCACATAACAAAAGAGTAGCTGTAATGTGTTTAGACACTACAGAATTAGTTGAAGAAATAAGAAAAATTCATGATTTAACACCAACTACAACAGCTGCTTTAGGCAGAGTAGCAACTGTTTCGACAATGATGGCACACTTAAATTTAAAAGAAACAACAGATAATTTGACAATTCAAATTAAAGGAAATGGACCTATTGGAACTATAGTTTCAGTTTGCGAATTAGAAGATTTAAGAACAGCAATCATAAAAATATGTGTCGATAATTCTAAAGTTGAGTTACCCTTAAAAGAAGATGGTAAAATTGATGTTGGTGGAGCAGTTGGAAACAATGGCTACTTAAATGTAATTAGGGAAAATGAATTAACACAAGGAAAATACAATGGAATAATTCCTTTAGTATCAGGAGAAATTGCAGAAGATTTTACAGAATTTTTTGTGAAATCTGAGCAAAAACCAACAGCTTTAGCATTAGGTGTTCTTGTTAATAAAGATGGTGTAAAACGAGCTGGAGGATATATAATAAATCCATTACCTGATGCTACAGATGAAGATATATCCAAAATAGAACAAGCAATAACTAATTCAAAGCCAATATCAGCTATGCTAGACGAAAAATTAAGTCTTGAAGAAATTGCAAAAATTGTTACAGGAGATGAAAATATAGAAATATTAAAACAAGATCTTCAAGTAAAATATAAATGCAATTGTTCAAGAGACAAATTTGAACGTGGAATAAAATCTCTGGGAAAAGAAGAAATCAAAAAAATCATCGATGAAGATGGTAAAATAGATACTGAATGTAATTTCTGTCATAAGAAATATCATTTTAGCAAAGAAGAATTAGAAAATTTTTAATTGGGGACGGTCCCGTTTTCAAAATGGAATTATCCCTGAATACAAAGTCTGTTCCCAAATGAAAAAAAGGAGATAAAAGTGATAATAGATAAAATAGAAAACTTTTTTTTGAAGTTAGCAGAAAAAATTGGTTTAAAAAAAATAGCAGATTTATACAGAGAACATAAAGAAGGTATGAGATATTTAATATTTGGAGCACTATCGACAGTAATTAATATTTTGGTTTTTGCAATATGTGCCAAAGGATTGAAATTTTCAACAACTGTAAGTAATGTAATTGCATGGATAGTAGCTGTTCTTTTTGCATATATAACAAACAAATTATATGTGTTTAATTCTAAAACATCAAAATTAAAAGAACTAGGTAAAGAGATATTTTCCTTTTTTAGCGCTAGAATTGTAACTCTTGTAATAGAGACAATATTTTTATGGATTGTAATAGATAAATTTGGATTTAATGACATTTTAATGAAAATTGTATCTAATATTATTGTTATAATTTTAAATTATATTTTTAGTAAAGTTTTTATATTTAAAAAATAAGTAAAGGTTGGCGAGTAACTAAATATGTTTGAAAATATCAGTATTCAAGAAATATCAAAATCTGCTGTTGAGATAATAGAAATAATGAAACATGCTCCAATAGAAGCTAGATTAAAATATCCATATAAATATAGAATTTATTTTGAAAATGTTGCATCAAAGGACTATGTGTGGAAGTATGATACAAATAAAAAGCTAAATGAACAAAATATGTCAAATTTAACAAAAAACATTTTGATATATATGTATAAGAATATATTTTATATTAGTAAAAAATAGGAGAAAATGATATGAAATTTAATGGGAAAATAAGTAAAAAAATTGCAGTGCTGTTAGCAGCTGGAGGGCTAGCTATAGCAAGCCCTCATCTACCAAGGTTACAAATACCAGGACAAACTGTGAATATTCAAAACAATGAGCAAAATCAAGAAAAAGAGAAGCCTCTAAGAAATTTTGATGAAAAAGAATTAAAAAATGCAAAATCAGAATTGAAGAAGCAAATAAAAGATAAAAACGTTAAAATAGATAAACAGTTAGGCGAATATGTAACAGGAGTACTGATAGATGGAAGAAAGGTAAGTATTGAACTTGTAGATGGCAAAAACTTATCAGGAGAACTTGATAAATTACAATTAGATGATATAACCTTAGAAAAATTATATATATATGACAGCAAATATTTAAAAGACGAAATGAAAATGAATCCTGAGGAATTATCTGCTAAGTACAAAAATCACAAAAAAATCGAAGCAGATTTAAAAAAAGTTAAAGTAATTGGAGAGTTTAAAATAAGTGAAAAATTCGATAGTGACTGTGATTACGCTTTTACTTTTAATAATTATTTAGTAGATATTTCTAACTGTAAAAGAGTTTGGCTAGATAGCATGGTCTTTTCAGAAAAAGATATAGAAGAAATTAATAAATGTAATGTACTTGAAGACCTTATAATTACAAATTCATTTTGTTCAAATGACTTAAATGAATTTAATTTAGATATTCCATCACTAAAAACTTTAAGTGTTGATATTTCATCAAAACCTCTTAGAAATTTTGATTTAAATAAATGTGAAAATTTAGAAAATCTTTCTATAGGAAATGGATTTCAAATAACAAATTTAGATGGAATTAGAGACTGCGAAAACATTGAACAGCTAGGTTTTGGAAGTTTACCAGGAGATAAAACAGATTCCTTAGATATAGTAAAAAATGATTTTAATGAAATAAATTTATTAGATGTATATAACACTTCAAATGAGGCAAATACAAGTGCATATGCAAGAGAAAATTTTATATCTGATATAACAGCTATAAAAGAATCACAACTTGAAACTATAAATATTTCTGCTCTTCGTTATGTAACTAGTGAACAATTACTGGATGTTGTAAAGTCATTACCAAATTTGAAGAAAATTATAGGTACTGAAATAAGCAATGCACCTATGTGTTCAGAAGAGTTGATTTCATATTGTAAAGAACATAAAATAGAACAACCTTTTACAGAAAAAAGCTTAGAAATAAAAAACAAAATTAGGAACATTGTAAACTCAATTATAAAACCTGAGATGACTGATCAAGAAAAAATTAAATTTCTTTCTATTTATATTATGAAAAATCTAGAATATGATCATGAAATTTATGAGAAAGATACAGAAGACCTGACAAAAAAAGAAATAAAAAACTACTGGGGAGAAAGTTTAGAATATAGTTTAAATAATGGAAAAGCTATATGCGAAGGATATGCAAGAGAAGCAACGGCTCTATTTTTAGAAGCTAAACTAAATGCCTTTGATATTCCGTTAAAAGTAGGAGAAGAAGGGCATGTAATCAATATTGTAGAACTAGATGGTGAATATTATGAAATAGATTTAACTAATTTGGATTGGTTTATAAGGGAAAGTGGAGTTTCTTATGAAGACTATGAGTATTCAATTAATTCTATATATTACATGATACCTGTAAATGAAAGTAAAAGCGGATATATTATTATTGAGCCAGAGGAATCAGAAAATCAAAGAAGACAAATAAACGAAACTAATAACAACATAGAAGAAAATGTAATGGCAGAAAGCGTAGATAATAAATCAGAGAGAGAAACAAATAAAAAAGGAGACTTGCATAAATTAATGGGATTACTTATGGCTTTAGGTATTACAAGGCATATTACGAAACAACAGTTAGAGTTATCTATAAAAGAATCTGACAGAGTGAGTCAAAAAAATGAACATATTTGGTCTTTAGAAAATTTAAAAAATTTAGAAGTAAATATAAGAGAAACCATAACAGCTGATTCAGCAGATAGTTTAGCAGATAAATCAACGGATTATTTTACAGATGAATCAAGGTAAATAAAAATAGAACTATTTATAACTAAACAGAAAATTAGATAGAGAGAATAAGAGATACTAAATATAATCGAAAAAAATTATAAAGGAGAAAAATAATTATGAATAACTGGTTTAACAAAACAGTAGAAGATGTAGCTAAGGAATTAGGTACAAACATTGGAACAGGATTGACTCAAAATCAAGTTGATGAAAAACTTGAAAAATACGGACTAAATGAACTAAAACAGCAAAAGAAAAAATCTTTATTTGTTAAGTTTTTAGAACAGTTTAAAGATTTTATGATTATTATTTTAATAATTGCTGCAATTGTATCTGGAGCAATTTCAATTGCACAGGGTGAAGCAATTACAGATTCTATTATTATTTTAATAGTAGTTATTGCAAATGCTATAATTGGTGTAGCACAAGAGGCAAAAGCTGAAAAATCATTAGAAGCTTTACAAAAACTTAGTGGACATGAAGCAAAAGTCTTAAGAAACGGAAGTGTGCTTGTTGTTCCTGCATCAGATTTAGTTCCAGGAGACATTGTTGTATTAGATACTGGAGACTATGTACCTGCAGATTTAAGAATAATAGAGGCAATAAATTTGAAATCGCAAGAAGCATCTTTAACAGGAGAATCTGTGCCTGTTGAAAAACAAGTACAAAAAATAGATCAAGAAGAAGTACCAATAGGTGATAGAATTAATATGCTATTTTCTTCAAGTCTAATTACTTATGGTAGAGGAAAAGCAATAGTTGTCGAAACTGGGATGAATACAGAAGTTGGAAAAATAGCAGGAATGTTATCTTCAAGTGATGAAAGAGAAACACCACTTCAAGCAAAATTAAATAGTTTAGGAAAAACTTTAGGAATAGTTTCTTTAATTATATGCGCAGTAATATTTGCAGCAGGAATGCTTCAAGGAAGAGATGCAGTGTCTATGTTTATGACAGCTGTAAGTTTAGCAGTTGCTGCAATTCCAGAAGGATTAGCTGCTGTATCTACAATAGTTTTAGCTATTGGTGTGCAAAAAATGGTAAAGAAAAACGCTATTGTAAAGAACTTGCCAGCAGTTGAAACTTTGGGAAGTGCAACTGTTATTTGCTCAGACAAAACTGGAACTTTAACAAAAAATCAAATGACAGTTCAAAAAATGTTTGTAAATGACCATGTTTATGATATGGTAAATTTAGATGATATTGTAAAATACGAAAATGCAAATCAAGAAGTAAAACTACTTGTATATAATGGAATGTTATGTAATGATACCAAAATTGCGGAAGATGGAACCTTAACAGGAGATCCTACAGAAACAGCATTAGTTGATATTGCATTTAAATTAGGATTTACTAAAAATTTATATAATACAATGCCAAGAGTAGATGAAATCCCATTTGATTCAGAAAGAAAGTTAATGACAACAGTACACGAGGTAAATGGCAAATATCTTGTATTTACAAAAGGTGGAATAGATGAACTTTTAGCAATTTGTAATTCACACATAGAAGATGGAAATGAAAGCAATAACTTCAATGAATACAGAGCAAGAATTAATGATGTAAATGAAACAATGGCAAAAGATGCTATGAGAGTTTTAGGATTTGCATACAAAGAGCTAGATTATAAGCCAAATACTGAAGATTTGGAAAAAGATTTAACATTTGTTGGAATGTATGGAATGATAGATCCTCCAAGAGAAGAAGCAAAAGTTGCAGTTGAAAAATGTAAAACAGCAGGTATAAAAACTGTTATGATTACAGGAGATCACAAAATTACTGCAACAGCAATTGCAAGAGATCTTGGAATTTTACAAAATGATAGTGAAGCAATTACAGGAACAGAGCTTGATAAAATATCAGATGAAGACTTAAAGAAAAATATTAGAAATTATTCTGTATATGCTAGAGTTGCACCAGAGCACAAAGTTAGAATTGTAAATGCATGGCAATCTCAAGGCGAAATTGTTGCAATGACAGGTGATGGAGTAAATGACAGCCCAGCATTAAAACAAGCAGATATTGGTTGTGCAATGGGAATTGTTGGAACAGATGTTGCAAAAGAAGCGGCAGATGTTATTCTAACTGATGATAATTTTGCAACAGTTGTAAGTGCAGTTGAAGAGGGAAGAAGAATATATGATAATATTTTAAAAGTAATACAATTTTTACTTTCATCAA
>CAYTEX010000049.1:0-7660 GCA_964437015.1 uncultured Clostridium sp.
TTAAATCTGGTTTATCTATTCCGTATTTTTCCATTGCTTCTTTATATGGAATTCTGATAAATGGTGCTTCATCCACCTTCCAATCTGTGAAATGTTTAAATGTATCTACAACTATTTTTTCAACTACACCTAATACATCATCTATTGTTGCAAATGCCATCTCAAAATCTAATTGGTAAAATTCTCCTGGCGCTCTGTCAGCTCTAGGATCTTCATCTCTAAAGCATGGTGCAATTTGAAAATATTTATTAAACCCAGATACCATTAATAGTTGTTTAAATTGTTGTGGTGCTTGTGGAAGTGCATAAAATTCCCCTGGATTTAATCTACTTGGTACTAAATAGTCTCTTGCTCCTTCTGGAGATGAATTTGCAAGTATTGGTGTTTGAATTTCTGGAAATCCAAGTTCTTCCATTTTGTCTCTTAAATATTTTAAAACTTTTGCTCTAAATAAAATGCTGTTATGAAGCTTTTCATTTCTTAAATCTAGAAATCTGTATTCAAGTCTTAAATCTTCTTTTGTTTCTATTTCGGAATTAATTTCAAATGGAAGTTCAGGCTTGCATTTTCCTAAAACCTCTATTTTATTTGCAATAACTTCTATATCGCCTGTTGGCATATTAGGATTTTTGCTTGATCTTTCCACAACTTTTCCATTTATGTGAATACAACTTTCCTTTACAAGTTCTTTTGCTTGTAGTTGTAATTCTTCATCGTTTACAACAATTTGTGTAATTCCATCTTCATCTCTTAAATCGATAAAAATCATTCCACCTAAATTTCTAATTTTTTGTATCCATCCACTAAGTTCAACTTCTTCTCCAACATTTTCTATTCTAAGTTCTCCTAAATTTTTTGTTCTATACATTATAAATCTTTTTCCTTTCTATTTAGTTCAAGATATTATTATTTCTCATCATCCCTAATAAAATAAATCATTTACCATGCTTTGCTAGTTTTAACTTCATAATTACATGTCAATTTTTTCAGTTTATCTAACATTTCCGTCATGTTCATCATGCTTTTTTTGTAAATCTAAGAATTTATAAAACTCATTTATTTCAAATTCGTTATTATTAGAAACTTTATTAGTAACATACTTTAAACAATCTGAATAATCTAAATTTTTAAAAATTTTATAAATTCCCATCTTATATTTTTCTTTTTCCAAATTTCCCTTCATTTTTAATATTGTTTTCTTTTGTTCTTCTGTTAGTTCCTCACTTTTATAAAAAATGGAATATCTCTTCATCTTATTTTTCAGTTTTCCATTTCCATCTATTTCTCCACAATCATATAATAATGAAACTCCTTGTTCCAAAAGCCCTTTTATTATATCATCTCGCATAGATGTATCTATATATGCTTCTATAAATTCTTTTTCATCAAAACCTAGTTCTTTTATTATCTGCGTTAATGCTCTAATTATATAGCTGCTATGTGCATATTCTATTTGTTGTCGAGTTCTTTTATCTTTTTTAGCATACGGCATAAATAAGCACTTCCCATTTGGTAATATAAAAATAAGCTTATTATTAGAAATTTCATGTATTCTTGGGTCAAAAAATTCTAAATAACCTTTTATATTTTCACCTGTTGGTACTGTGGAAATTTCATCTAAATACTTTTCATATTTCATTTATATTATCTCCTTTTTTGATTCCACCCACTAAGTTCAACTTCTTCTCAAACATTTTCAATTCTAGGTTCTCCTAAATTTTTTGTTCTGTACATTTGTAATTTCTAACGCTCCTCTAAACATTTCCTCTTTCATCATCTTTTACAAAGTATTTTTTCACTTCACCATTTTGGTGAACAAAATTTCCCAATTCATCATTATTTGCAATGTTTTCCTCTATCCCCCATATGCATTTGCTTATAAAGTTATGTGTTACTATTAAAACATTTTTCCCCTTATATTTTTCGTGTATGTCATTTAAAAAATCTTTGGTTCTATTAAGTCCTCCTAATAAAGTTTCTGCTCCTTCTGGAGTAGTTTCTGTTTCAGTAGAATTCCATGTATTTTTATTAATTTCATTCCACTTCTTTCCTACTAAACTTCCTAAACCTCTTTCTGTAAGTCTAGAATCATAGATTATATCTGCATTTGGAGTCACATATTTTGCTGTTTCTGTTGCACGTTCAACAGGAGACGAAAACACAACATCAAATTTTGTTTCAGATAATTCTTTTCCGATTTTTTGAGCCTGTTCAATTCCCTTGGGTGTAAGTTTCTCATCAGTTCTTTTACAAACTATTTCACTTAAATTAGATGGCACTTCTCCATGCCTGACCACATATAAGTTCATATTTGTCCTCCTGTATAAAGTTATTAATTATGCAAAATATTTGTCAATTTGTTCTTCTACTTCTTTTTTTGACTCTAAAGAATTTATTTTTACTCTAAAAACACTTGAATTTGGCATGTTTTTTGTATATGCTGCAATATGTTTTCTAAATTCTTTTATTGCTACTTCTTCGCCTTTTTCTTTTATAAGTAAGTTTAAATGTTTTTTTATAGTCTCTAATTTTTCTTTATTGGTAATTTCTGGTATTTTATCTCCAGTTTTTAAATAATGGATTATTCTTTTAAAAATCCATGGATTTCCCAAAGAAGCTCGGCCAATCATTATGCCATCTACTCCAGTTTCTTCAAACATCTTTTTTGCAGATTCCTCATCCACAACATCTCCGTTCCCTATAACTGGTATTTGCACTGCATCTTTAACTTTTTTTATGATATTCCAATCTGCTTTTCCAGAGTAAAATTCACTTCTTGTTCTACCATGTATTGTTATTGCAGAAATCCCTACTTTTTCTGCTATTTTAGCAATTTCAACTGCAACTATATGATCATTATCCCATCCTTTTCTAAATTTTATAGTCACTGGTACTTTAGAATTCTGCACAACTGTTTTCATTATATTTTCTGCTAATTCTAAGTCTAATAGTATTTTACTTCCTTCTCCATTTTTTGTAACCTTTGGTGCTGGACATCCCATATTTATATCTATAATGTCAGCATAATCTGATACATATCTACTTGCATATGCCATTGCCTCTATATCTGATCCAAAAATTTGGATTGCAAGCGGTCTTTGCTCTCCTTCCGAATTCATAAGCATTTTTGTTTTTTTATCATCATAAAAAATCGCTTTTGAACTAACCATCTCTGTACAGGCATAGCTTGTACCATATTGTCTTGCAATTAAACGAAATGGTAAATCTGTAATTCCTGCCATTGGAGCAAGTAATATATTATTTTTCAAATTGACATTTCCTATTTGTAATTCTTTTAGATACATTTATTGCTCCTATCTTATCATTCTTTAAAAACAAATTAATACATTATTAGAAAATCGAAATCATCTGGCTTCATACATTTGGAAACATAATAATAAATAATCCTTATAAACAAATACTTAATTATTTAATAAAAATTGTTTTCTTTCTGTTTCCGCTAATATTTAAAAGTAATCCTATGCAAATAAAACTTGTTATCATTGAACTTCCGCCATAGCTTATAAATAAAAGTGGAACCCCGGTAATTGGAAGTAGTCCCATTGTCATTCCTATATTCTCAGTCATATGAAATAAAAATATACCACTTATTCCTGCAGCAATATATGAGCCCAAATCATCTTTAGCTGTTTTTGCTACATAGAGTGCTCTCGTAATCAAGGTAACATATATAAGAACAACAGCTCCTGCTACCACAAACCCCATCTCTTCTCCTATTACTGAATAAATAAAGTCTGTAGTTTTAGGAGATAAATATCCTAATTGAGTTTGATTTCCATTTAATATTCCCATTCCTGTGAGTTCTCCTGCACCAATTGCAATCTTTGATTGTATTACATTATATCCTGAGCCTTTCGGATCCGCTTCTGGGTTTAAAAATACATCAATTCTTTTTTTGGCATGCTCAGGTAAAACAAACATATATAATAATGGTACCATAACTATTACTAATAAAATAGCTGTAATTATATATTTTCTATCAATCCCAGATACAAATAACATTAAAATCATAGCTATTAAATAAGCAGCTGCAGTTCCATAATCTGGTTGAAGAATTATTAAAAATATCGGTACAAAAACAACTGATAGAACTATTAATAGTTTCCAAAAAACATTTATTTCTTGTTTGCCTTTTTCTTGTATTTTCACCATTACAGATGCTAAAAATAATATAACTGAAACTTTTGCTATTTCTGCTGGTTGAAATGAAAAAAATCCAATATTAAACCAGCTATTTGCTCCATTTATTGTTCGAGTAAACAATACTGCAATCAGCATCAGAATTGCAAAACCATAAAAAACCGGTGATAATTTGCTTAGAGTTTCATAATTTATAAACATAGTTATTATCATAATAACTATGCTTATTCCAAACCATATAATCTGCCTTTTCAAATATTGTAAATCAATCTGTTGACTTGCTGAATATAGTGCAACAAATCCGACTATACAAAGTAAAATCGCAGAAATAAGAATCCACCATTCCATATTTTTAAAAATTTTATTCTTCATTATTCTTCTCTTTTTCTTCTTTATTTTCGCTTGTTTCATCAGTTGATGCTGTTTTATCCTTTAGTTCATTGTCCTCAACCTTTAAATTTCCGCTTTCTTCGTTGTCTGCTTTAGGATCTTCTATTTCATCCTTTTTATCTTCTGTTTTTAAATTATTATCTTCTTCTTTTTTCTCTGAATTATTTTCAACGTTCTCGCTATTTTTTTTGTCTTCTTTAACTTCTTTCGCCTTTTCTGTGAGCTTTATTTCTATTTTATGCTCTTGATTAGTTCTACTTAATTTTCTTGTTTCATCTTTTATGTTTATTATTGGAATATTCGCATAAAGTGCTGGGGCACCTTGTGTTCCATCATCATTTGTTTCATTTGTTAGTCTAACATCCATTGCTTTTTCATCTATATCTATATATTTTTTTATTACTTCTATTATTTCTTTTCTCATTAAATCTAAAAAGTCTGCAGAAACATTTGCTCTATCTTGCATAAGTACCAAATGTAATCTTTCCTTTGCAGTATTTTTTGAGCTTGTTGATAAAGATTTATTTTTCTTGCTTTTTTTGAAAATATTTATAAAATTTTCAAACATATTATTACCTCCAGTTTTTAGTTCTTTGTTTGTTTTTATTTTTTTTTAAAAATTTTTTTTATTTTAGCCCACAAGCCTTTTTCTCTGCCAGGAATAGTAACTTCAATATCTTCTCCTAAAATTCTTTTTGCAATTTCAAGATATGCTTTTCCTGATGGGGCTTTTTTATTTTGGATAACTGGTTCTCCTTTATTTGTTTGTGTAATTATGTATTCATCATCTGGTACAACACCGATTAAATCGATTGATAATAAGTCAACTATGTCATCAACATCCATCATTTCACCACGTCTTACCATATCTGGTCTAATTCTATTTATAACTAATTCTGGGTTTTTAATTTCTGATGATTCAAGTAGTCCTATAATTCTGTCTGCATCTCTTATTGATGATATTTCTGCAGTAGATACAACAATTGCTCTTGTTGCTCCCGCAATAGCATTTTTAAATCCTTGTTCAATTCCTGCTGGGCAATCTATTAGTATATAGTCAAATTCCTCTTTTAATTTTGATGTTAACTCTTTCATTTGTTCTTCATTTACAGCTGATTTATCTCTTGTTTGAGCTGCTGGTAATAAATATAATTCTTTAAATCTTTTGTCTTTTATAAGAGCTTGTCTTAATTTACATTTGTTTTCAACAACATCTACAATGTCATATACTATTCTATTTTCTAAGCCCATAACAACATCTAGATTACGAAGTCCAATATCTGTATCAACTAACGCTACTTTTTTACCTTCTAATGCTAAACTTGCACCCAAATTAGCTGTTGTTGTTGTTTTACCAACTCCACCTTTTCCTGATGTAATAACTATAACTTCTCCCATTTTTTCGTCTTCCTTTCTTGGATTTTTATACTTTTCTATCATATAATGGATTTGTCAAAAAGTCAATAATTTGACATAAAAAACAAAAAATTATTTTGGTGACAACGGGACCGGTCCCACTGTCACCCATTCCACTGTCACCCATTGACCAAAAGAATATTTTTCAACATTTATGGAAATAATACTATTATGAATAAATTCACCCCACAAGCAATTTATTTTGAAAAAAATATAACCGAATATAAACTTGGTAAAGAGCTTTTAAGAAAATATGAAAATGTTCCTAAGTTTGAAATCCAAAATCATAATAATATTGAAGAAATGAGAACTAAGGAAAATAAAGAATTTCCATATCTGAAGCAAAATTTAATAATTGGAACCCGTAAAACACATAAATTTGTTCCTAATCATAAGGTTTCAGATTACTTAGTACCATATACTTCGTCTGGGTGTACAGCAATGTGCCTTTATTGTTATTTAGTTTGTAACTATAACAAATGTGCATATTTAAGGCTTTTTGTTAATAGAGAAGAAATGTTAAATAAAATAATTAAGATTTCAAATAAAGACTATCAAGAATTTGGAAGAGAATCAGTTTTTGAAATTGGAAGTAATTCAGATTTAATTTTAGAAAACACAATTACAGATAATTTAGTTTGGACAATAAATAGTTTTTTAAGTAATCCAAACCAAAAAGGATTTTTAACTTTTCCTACTAAATTTGATATGATAGATAGTATTTTAAATTTAGATCACAAAGGTAAAATAATAGTTAGAGTAAGTGTAAATCCGGAAGAAATAATTAATAAAGTTGAATTTGGAACATCAAAGCTTTTAGATAGAATTAATGCAATTAATAAACTTCAAGAAGCAGGTTACAAAGTTGGCATTTTAATAGCACCTGTTATTTTTGTAGATAATTGGCAAAAATTATATGTCGATTTGATTAAAACATTAGAAGACCAACTTTCCCCTGAAGTTAAGAAAAATGTGTTTTTTGAAGTAATTTTCATGACATATAGCTATGTTCATACAAAAATTAATGAAGAAGCTTTTCCTAATGCTATTAATTTATATGATAAAAATTTAATGACAGGACGAGGTCATGGAAAATATATGTATAGAAATGAATTAAGAATTGAAGGAGAAAAATTTTTTAGAGAAAATTTAAATAAGTATTTTTCAAACAATAAAATTGTTTATATAGTATAATTTATAGCAAAGGGGATGAGAAAAAATTTCTCATCCCCTTTTCTTACATCCTTTTCGCCATTATATACCAGTCACCTTTGTAGCACCCGATATATATTGCAAATCGAATCCGGTATATGTGGGTATACCAATTTCCGTTTTGCAAGGCCTTTTCAGCTTCTTCTCTTGATTTGAAAGCTTTTGAAGCTATCTCATATCCTTCATTGATTTCGAAGCCAATTGCAATTGAAACACTCATACTGTCATCCTCCTGACCAACATGGCGAGATAAAAATGCTATTAATATATACTTATATTAAACCATATATTTCCAGTTTTTTCAACTTTTAAAACTTCTCTACCAACATATCAAACTTAGATTGTATATATTTTTCAAGCTTTTCCATAAAAATATTTGGTTCTATTTCTTTTTTGGCTACCATTTCTAGGCCTTTTTCCCAGCTGGCTGTAAGTTTTGGGTTAAGCATATCTGGCATAGATTGGTTTACTACATCAAAAA
>CAYTEX010000050.1:0-5084 GCA_964437015.1 uncultured Clostridium sp.
GCATCGGACTCTGACTCCGACATTCCTGTGTTCGAATCACAGTACCCCAGCCAAATTTCAAGCTTCTGCAAATGTTAATGTATTTGAAAGAACATTTGCAGATTTATTTTTTGCTTTTTTTTATATAAAAAATTCATGAATTTCCTGGAGGTTATGTGAAATCTAGGAAATATCTTGAAATTAACATAAAAATGTGATATAATTATTGCATAAATGCCCAATTAAGGTATTTTATTATTCCTGTTTCACAACATGGGAATACATCAAAAAACTAAAAAATATTGACAGGAGGGTAAAAATGAAGTACATGTCACCGTGGATATTTACTACTAATCAGTGTAATCTTCGGTGTCCATACTGTTATGTAAAGTGGAATGACAATAAAATGTCAAAAGAAACTTATGACAAAATTAACAGTATATTCTTAGGAATGTTGGACAGAGGAGAACTTGATTTTGTAGTATATCGGCTAGCAGGAGGAGAACCCACGCTCGTTTTTAACGAGTGGAAAGGATTTGTTGAAGATTTTCTTGCTAATTGTGGGTCAAAGGGTTTTGTTAGTATTATTACTAATCTGACCATATTGACTGATGATATGTTGGATTTCTTCGAAAAGCACAAAGACAGAATTGGATTTGGAGTTTCCTTAGATGGTTATTCCTATTCCAAACCGTTTATCAATGGTCAAAGTTCAGCAGAAATCGTAAAAGTCAACATTGACAAGTTGTTGAAAATTGGTATTAAGAACATTGACATTTCGACTGTTGTAGATGCTAATAGCTTTGGAGATATAGATGTTTTAGCCGACTGGATTTCAAAGAGAAATTTGGGCTGGGGAGTTTACCTTGACCATTTCTTCTGTGGAGAAATTGATTACGACATCATTTGTGATAAAATGAAACAAGTGGTAAGCGTATTAGGAGCTAATCATTTTGACATCTATCAGCGGTTTAAGTTTAACAACATAAAAATCGATACCAATTATGAGGGCTGTACAGCAGGAGAAAAGCTGATTACCATAGGAGTAGATGGAAACATCTATCCCTGTCAAACGCTTGTTAATGAAGAACCCATTTGCAACATTTTTTCTTGTGATGATATTATCCAAGCTTTAAGAGTGCAAAAAGCATATAAAATTGGATACAATTATACATTACCTGAAAAATGTGAAGGTTGTTCTATCGCAGAAATATGCGGTGGCGGTTGCAAAATGCACAATAAAGAAATTAATAAAAACTTTACTTGTGACATTATGAAAACCGTTATACTGTATATGATAAAAACTATCTTAAATTATGAAGGAGGAACAGAGTATGCCGAGTTGTGATGGTTCTAACTGCAGTGCCTGCGCTTGCGCTTGCAATGCTTCACTTGAAAGGGAGAATAGCATTCTGCGCGCAGAAAACGAAAGATTGAGTGAACGGTTGAGAAGGATTGAAGACAATCTGGAAAGGGAAATGGCAAATCTCAAAAACAAAATCAGACCTGAGGTTGAAGCCGAGGTAAGAAAAACCATCAAAGAGGAAATTAGACCTGAAGTTGAAAAAGAGGTCAAAGCCAAAATGATGGAGAAAATTTTCGGGTAATATGTACAACGAGGGTGTCCTGTGTTTCAGGCACCCTCTACCTATAAAAAAGGGGTTTAGAATAGTGAGTAATATTTTACAAGAAATTTCATTAAAAATGATTGAAGAGCAACAGATTGTACCACATAAAACTGGTAATATATATTATGGAAATGGAAGTTTTTCATTTCCTGCGTTATTAGAAAACGGAATATATTATTTTAAATTTTTTCCTACTACAAATATTTCAGCAATTCAATCGGAAATTGATATAGTAAACTATCTAATAAGAAAAGGTATTCCATTACCTAGATTTTTGACTCAAAATGGTAAGACAATCTTTCATAGTAAAAATGGTAATATGGTTTTTTATGCTTCAGAGTTTATGGATGGAGATAATGATCCCATACTATCAAAACAATTAATAAATGATATTGTTATTAATATAGCTCAAATGCATTTAAAAATAAAAGACTTTGATAAGACCAACATTAATATAGAAAAAACTACAGATTATCAAAGGTTAATGGAATTATATATAAAAAACCAATGTAATGGTGATTCAAAAGGAATAAAAGAATATCTAGAAAGAATTATAAAAATAGGAGTAGACAATGTTCCTACATATCCAATACATTCGGATTTGTATATGGGAAATGTTAGGATTAAAGATGGAAATTTTAAAGGAATTATTGATTTCTCTAATTTAAGAGAAAGTTATTTTGAAGATGATTTAGGTAAATTTTTTCAAAGTATATTATTAGCAAATGTTATTGTTCCAGAAGATATAGATGATTTAATTAAACTATATGAAAGTGAATCTGGAATACCTTTAAGTAAAAGGAATATATATGTAAGTACGCTTTATTGTATGCTAGATAGATATTTTAATAAGGATTTTCAAGGATATAGCAAAGATGTGTTTACTTATACCATACAGAAATTATTTAAACAACTTGAAAGAAAAATTAAAATTGATACCGATATTGTTTTATAAAAGCACCATTTGAGGTGCTTTTATCTGTTTTACTTGGTCAATAAATGTGCGAGTTTCATTTCCAAATTTTTTCTCATTTTCGTTTTTTCATTTGTTTTATTGGCTTCACTTCAATTATATGGAGGATTTTTTATATTAAAACAAATAATTATTATTGATAAATTTATACATATATAGTAGAATAAAAACATAAGGAGGAAAAAAGATGGATATTGAAGAGTTAAAAGATAAGGCAAAAGAAATTAGAAAAGACATAATTGAAGAAACTTACAATGCATCATCTGGACATCCTGGAGGCTCACTTTCAATTGCTGATATACTAGCGGTTTTATATTTTGACGAATTAAATGTAAATGAAAAAGAACCAAATTGGGAAGATAGAGATAGAGTTATTTTATCAAAGGGACACTGTGCACCAGCTTTATATGCAGCACTTAGTGAAAGAGGATATTTTGAAAAAGAAAAGTTAAAAACTTTAAGAAAAATAGATAGTGTTCTTCAGGGTCATCCAAATATGAATGATATACCTGGAGTAGATATGAGTACTGGTTCTTTAGGACAAGGCTTATCTGTAGCAAATGGAATGGCAGTTTCAGCTAAAATGAATAATAAAAAATATAGAGTATATTGCATATTAGGAGATGGAGAGATACAAGAAGGCCAAATATGGGAAGCTGCTATGACTTCAAACAAATATAAACTTGATAACCTATGTGTAATAGTAGATAATAACAATTTACAAATAGACGGAACAATAGAAGATATAAAAAGACCATATCCTATAGATGAAAAGTTTAAGGCTTTTGGATTTAATGTAATAAATATAGATGGACACAACATTGAACAAATAAGATTGGCATTTTGGCAAGCAAAACAAACAAAAGAAAAACCAACTTGTATAATAGCCAAAACAACGAAAGGAAAAGGTGTATCTTTTATGGAAGGAGTAGCTAGTTGGCATGGAAAAGCACCAAATGAAGAAGAATATAATCAAGCGATGGATGAGTTAAAATAAGATGATGGGGCTTTTTACATTTTTTTTCAAAAAAGAGCCACCACTAATTGAAAAAAAATAAAATATCTGGTATAATAAAAGATAGATTAATGAATGGAGGGATAAGATATGTTTGAAGCCAAATATAGTAAATTTCTAACAGTTTTGTTAATTATAATAATAATAGCAGTTATTGGACTGGGAGGATTTTTAGGATATAATTATTATAAAAAATATTCAACTGATAAAGATTCTGAAAAATTTGTATCAACATTTACAGAAGATATTGGAGAAACAGACCAAAATACAGTTCCTGAAAATACTGGAAGCATTGCAGAAAACATCACTTCAGCAGAGACAACAACTCAATCAAATGGAAAAATGAAAACATATAAAGGTTTTAATGCTATAGGAACAATAGAAATTCCAAAAACAGGAGTAAGCTATCCTGTTTTGCAAGATCCACCAACAACGAAAAAACTTGAAACAGCAATTGTAGCTTTATATCCACAAGATGCAACTTTAAATACAGTAGGAAATGTGGTTTTAGTTGGCCACAATTATAGAAATGGACAATTTTTCTCTAATAACAAAAAGCTAACAAATGGAGATAGAATTTATATAACAGACTTATATGGAAAAAAAGTTACATATATTGTTTATAATGTTTTTCAAACTAATGTAAATGATACAGAGTGCTACAATAGAGACACTGATGGAAAAATGGAAATAACACTTTCGACATGTACAGATGCAAGTAATGATCAGAGAATCATAGTTTTAGCAGCTGCAGAATAATAAGATATATAACAAAAAATGCAATGGTAGTATTGCATTTTTTTTATTTTGTGGTAAAATAATGTTCGGTTTAAATTTTCGAAAAAGGACCGTCCCCAAATGAAAATTTTCAAAAAAGGACCGTCCCAAAATGAAAAAGGAGAAATTATGAACGATAAAATAGTTATTCAAGGTGCAAAAGTGCACAATCTAAAAAATATAAATGTTGAAATTCCTAGAGATAAATTAGTTGTTATTACAGGACTTTCAGGCTCAGGAAAGTCATCACTAGCATTTGATACTTTATATGCTGAAGGCCAAAGAAGATATGTAGAAAGTTTATCTTCATATGCTAGACAATTTTTAGGAGTTATGGAAAAGCCAGATGTTCAAAAAATAGAAGGACTTTCTCCTGCAATTTCAATTGACCAAAAAACAACTTCTAAAAACCCACGTTCAACAGTTGGAACAGTTACAGAAATATATGATTATATTCGTTTATTATATGCTCGAATAGGGGTACCATATTGTCCAAATTGTGGAACTAAAATAGAAAAGCAATCTATAGATCAAATAGTAGATAAAGTATTAGAACTTCCAGAAGGTACTAGGATTCAAATATTAGCACCAGTTGTCAGAGGAAGAAAAGGCGAATTTAAGAAAGAGTTTGAAGAATACCGAAAAGAAGGATTTGTTAGAATCAGGATTGATGATGAAATATATGATTTATCAGATGAAATAGAAATAGAAA
>CAYTEX010000050.1:5094-6047 GCA_964437015.1 uncultured Clostridium sp.
CGAGTTAATTATTGACAGATTAGTTATAAGAGATGACATTAGAAGTAGATTAACAGAATCTATTGAAACTTCATTAAATACTGCGGAAAATATGGTGGTTATAAGTGTTGTAAAAAAAGATGGTATTGACTTATCTAATTTTGGCGGAATTGATAAAAAAGATGGAACAAAAGAGATTTTATTTAGTTGTAATTATGCATGTCCAAATTGTGGATTTAGTTTTCCAGAAATAACACCAAGAATGTTTTCTTTTAACAATCCTTATGGAGCGTGTCCAGATTGTTTAGGAATCGGCTATCTAATGAAGATGGATGAAGATTTAATAATTCCTGATAAAGATAAAACACTTTATGATGGAGTTAAAGCATTTGGTGCGAGTACTATGAAAAAAGGCGAAACTATGGCTAAAATGTATTTTGAGTCTATAGGAAAGTATTATAATGTAGATATAAAAAAGCCAATTAAAAAACTTCCAAGAGATTTTTTAGAAAAAATTCTCTATGGTACAGGTGAAGATGAAATAGATTTTGAATTTAGTTCGGCATTTGGAACAAGAAAATTTACTGCACCATTTGAAGGTGTTATTCCTACTTTAGAAAGAAGGCATAGTGAAACAAAATCTCAAGGAATGAGAGATTTTTACGAGTATTATATGAGCAATCATGATTGCCCTACATGTCAAGGGGCAAGACTAAAAAAAGAAGTATTGTCAATTAAAGTTGGTAAGAAAAATATTAATGAATTAACAGAAATGTCAATAAATAAAATATATGAGTATATCACAAAATTAAAACTAACCAAAAAAGAACAAATGATATCAGAATTAATTTTAAAAGAAATTGAAAAAAGATTACAGTTTTTAATGGATGTTGGATTAGAATATTTAACACTTTCAAGACCAGCAGGAACACTTTCTGGTGGAGAGGCACAAAGAATAAGATTAGCTACACAGA
>CAYTEX010000050.1:6057-7642 GCA_964437015.1 uncultured Clostridium sp.
CAGATAGGTTCTGGTTTAACAGGAGTACTTTATATTTTAGATGAACCAAGTATAGGACTTCACCAAAGAGATAATGATAAATTATTAGCAACATTAAAAAAACTAAGAGATTTAGGAAATACATTAATAGTTGTAGAACATGATGAAGATACAATGTATGCTGCAGATGAAATTATTGATATAGGACCAGGAGCAGGTGTACATGGTGGACAAGTTATGGCTCAGGGTACAGCTGAGCAAATAAAAAAAGTAAAAGAATCAATTACAGGGCAATATTTAAGTGGAAAAAAGAAAATAGAAGTACCAAAAAAGAGAAGAAAGTCAAATGGCAAATGTATAGAAATAAAAGGTGCAAAAGAAAACAATTTAAAAAATATAAATGTAAAATTCCCATTAGGTGTATTTACATGTATTACAGGGGTTTCTGGTTCTGGAAAATCCACATTAATAAATGAAATACTATATAAAACAATAGCACAAAAAATAAATAGAAGTTCAGAAAAACCAGGAAAATGCAAAGAAGTAAAAGGAATACAAAATATTGATAAAATTATTAATATAGACCAATCTCCAATAGGAAGAACTCCACGTTCAAATCCTGCAACATATACAGGTGTATTTGATGATATTAGAGATATATTTGCAACAACAAATGAAGCAAAGCTTAGGGGATATAACAAAGGAAGATTTAGCTTTAATATTCAGGGTGGTAGATGTGAAAGTTGTCAAGGAGATGGAGTACATAAAATAGAAATGCACTTTTTACCCGATGTATATGTACCTTGTGAAGTCTGTAAAGGAAAGAGATACAATTTTGAAACTTTAGAGATTAAATTTAAAGGAAAAAATATAGCTGATGTTTTAGACATGACTGTTGAAGAAGCTTTGACATTTTTTGATAAAGTCCCAAAAATAAAAAATAAAATTCAAACATTATATGATGTTGGGCTTGGTTATATTAAATTAGGTCAATCTTCAACAACATTATCTGGAGGAGAAGCACAGCGTGTAAAACTTGCAACAGAGCTTTCAAAAAGAGCAACAGGAAAAACTTTATACATATTAGACGAGCCTACAACAGGTCTACATATAGCAGATGTACATAAACTTGTAGATATTATTCAAAGACTAGTAGATACAGGTAATACAGCAATTGTAATAGAACATAATTTGGATTTAATAAAAACTGCAGACCATATAATAGATTTAGGACCAGAAGGAGGAGATGGAGGAGGAGAAATCGTTGCAGAAGGTACACCAGAAGAGGTTGTAAAAAACAAGAAGAGTTATACTGGAATGTTTTTAAAAAAATATTTAAAATAATTTAGCAAAAAGACTTGACAAGTGCTAAACAAAAGTATATTATATATTAGAATTTAGCAGACAAACTTTTAGAGTGCTAAAAAGTATATAAGGAGGGCTTATTATGGCAGAAAACGACAACAATACTGAAATAAAAAAAGATGATGAAATAAATGAAAATGAAATGGAAAAAGAGAATGAAACAGCTAAAAATGAAGAAGCTAAAAATGAGGAAAAAGTAATAATAACTGAAGAAAAATATAATGAACTTGATGATAGATAT
>CAYTEX010000051.1:0-7582 GCA_964437015.1 uncultured Clostridium sp.
TAGCCAGCCTGGATAGTCTGGTGATAATATACTAAAATAATCTTTAATTAATTTACTTGTTTTTTTAATATAGTTGCATATTACATTCATTTTTTATCTCCTTCTGAATTTTTATAAAATATTTCATTCAACTTGAATTAACACGATTATTTTAACATAAAAGCAAGTGATTTTCAACTAATCACTTGCTTTTAAAATATTATCTTTACAAATCCCATTTAATATTTTTTATTGCTTCATTTTCATCTTCTTTAGTTTGATTATTCTCTTCATCTCTTTCGCCAGTTTCATTTAGATTTTCTTCATTATAATTGTTCATAATTTGTGATACCGCTTTAGAATTACTCGATGATTCCATATTATATGATTAATGATTTGCATGTCCAAGCTCATGTGCTACAACAGCTTTTACTTCATCTTCTGTTAATAAATCTAAAATTCCTCTTGTAATTACAACTCTAGCATCATTTTTTGTTCTACCATATGTAAATGCATTTGGACTACCATCATCTATAAAACCAATTCTTGGGTATTGCATATTGTGCTTTTCACAAGATTCTCTAATAAAAATATCTACATATTCTGGCAAATTTTCATCAAATTGCATTTTATAAAAATGTCTAAATATAAAATCATTTACTGATGGTGCAATTATAATTTGTTATGTCTTTATTATCTACACGTAAAGTCTTATTCGTTTCACTCATGACTTTCCCAATAATATAAAAAAAGTGATAATAGCCAAATTCTATTATCACTTTATATAGTTAGGTTTTATTCAAATATATGTTTATGTATTTTTTATCTTTCTTCGTCTGATTCTTGTTCTTTCATATTTTTTTTATGAAATGCACTTCCTAATTTCCTTATAAAACTTCCATCATCTGATTTTTGTTGACTTTTTATGTCTTTTTGTTTTTTCATTTGATTATTATAACACGCTGTTCCTATTTTCTTTAGTAAAATCCCGCTCATTTCTGCATTTTGATTCATATATTCACAAAAATCATCCAACATACCGTGTTAGATAAAGGAATCCAGTTAAATTTTTGGTCTCAATTTTCCTAACATTATCATATTTCATAGCTTCACAATATGATAAATTATCTTTTTGACATATACTTGGTAGACTTCTATATATCCAAGTATCCCAACCTTTTTCTAAAAACTCGATAGCATTTTTAAATCCTAAAACAAATTTATCACTTTCCTCTGTTAATTTTAATTTTTTTAATGTTAAATATTTATACATTAGTTTATTAAAAAATTCTAATGCTTCCTCATCACTCATTATTTTATCTAAATCTTTTATTTCAGGATTGTTATATCCTAAACATTTCCAATCTTCTTTAAATCTCATATTAATCACCCCCAAGATGGAATCCAATTCTTATCAAAGCCTAGAAGTAAATTACCATATGTATCATATTTTGCTTCCGCGCAATATGTAATATCATATGTATCTTTGTCCAATTGATACGTTAACTTCTCAAGAATCTTCCCCGTACCTGCAACGCCTTCACGAAAACCATCCTTAAAATAATCTGTAGCTTTTTCAGTTATATATGGATTAGAATATGAATTTGCTACTGATTCATCTACAGTATCATTCTTTACATTTTTATAATTATAAGTATTAGTTGGCATATCACTCGCACCAAAACCAGCTCCTATAACAGCATTAACCAATGCAATTCTTATAAGATCATTTTTTATTAATTCTTGTACCTCTGGATCTAAAAAATCAACAAAATAATTTTTGTTATCTGTAACTGAAGCTGCATATGTCGTACCTGCAACTCCAGCTAGATACCCCACATCAGCTACTGCTGCTTGAGTTCCTGCACTAGCTAGTATCCTTATTGGAGTACATTCAATCTGTGAAACTGCTCCATGTGCCACCGGACTCGCTGCTGTCGTAATCATATCAACCGCCATTGTTATTCCAGCAACCGTATAACCATAACTTAACCCATTGTCAACAACATCTACATCTAATCCTCCTGACGTATATATATATCCTGTCGTCGCTTCCATTCCTCTATTCATACCATGCATATAACTTCCACCTGCTGCACCAGCCCAAAAACCCAATTTGGCCGCCGCTGCATCTCCTAGAAGTGGTGTTGCCGCTGCAGTGGCTCCAAATGATATTCCAGTAGTTATTGCCACTATAGGAAGATACTTTCCTGATGATTCTGAAATTCTCCCTCCCTTTAAATCATGCTCTAAACTATAATCAAAATAGTCTTTATTTTTCTCTATATAATCCTTATTTCTATACGTAAATTTTTCATGTTCATTCATATATTTTTCATCTGCTTCTATACTTTGATCTTTTAATTTTTTTGATTTTGAGTTTAAATATGCCTTAACAAACGCTTCTTCATTAGCTTTAGTAGGATTATTGGTATAGTTATTTTGTAACTCTCTTAAAGTTATCATGTCACTTATGTTCCAAAAGAATTCTTGTATACCAATTTTTCCTTTTTCAAGTGTATACTTGTCATATACTTTTTTATGGTCATTATAGACCCCCATAGATTCACTTAAAGCCTTCCTAGCCGACTCAGTACTTTTATTTTGCTCATCCCACCATTCTTGTGATAAAATCCTAGGTTTTTTTTGTTTTTTTTCAGCTTTTCCCCCCATGCCTTCTACTAATTCAGTATATTCATCATTTTTTTCACTTATATCTATTGTGTTTGGATATTTATAATCGCATAGTACTCCAGCAATATAATCTGGTAAATCACTCATATCAAAAGATTCTGTAATGGTTTTTAAAACGCCATCCAGTTTACCTTTTAAATGATAATCAGCTGTTGTTGTTATTGCGCCTGCTAATGATTTAGCAAGCGACAATGCTGTTAAAGCCGTTCTCATTGCCTCTTTTATTGCATCTTCATGTCCATCAACATAGGTATATCCCATATTTTTTCTCCCTCTTTATTAAATCTTTTTAATAATTTCTATATTGATTTTTGTCTGCTCTTTCGTCGTATTTTCTATCATATTTGTCATTTTGAAAATACCAGTCTGTTTTTTTATCTTTTGGATCTTTTCTTCTAACTCTAGCTATCATCAAGTCTAAAAAAACAAATAGGGCTAAAATGACACCTACAGCAGCAACCATGGTGTTTTGCATAACAGACATTCCTAAAGTTCCTCCAGAGGAAATTGCTGGAATTCCATTTGTTAATATGTATCCTCCAAAATAGTATCCATATGATAGTAAGTATATAACTCCACCAATAATATTTCTTCTTAAAACTAATGCCATACACACAATTACCACAAATAATAATATAACTTCTACTGTCATGTTAAATGCTATAAATCCACCGAAATCATTCTCATATTGAGCCTGAAAGGCTACGACTACTCTAAATAGCCAAAACATAGCCATAAACATAACTAAGAGCCATGATGATAAACTCTTCATTTCTTTCCTCCTATTGTATATAATTATAAGATAAATTTTAAAGCTTAGATGACAATGTTTATCTAAGCTTTTTTATTAATTTATTCACTATCATCAACAAAATCAAATTCATCTTTAAACTTATCTTTGAAAATATTAAATACCTTCATTAATGTATCTTCATCATCTACACTAACATAAGATTCTTCATCTGCTTCATCATCAGAATCTTCAACTCTAAGTATTACTACCTCTCCATCATCTTCTTCTCCTTCTTCAAGTACTGGTAATAATACTACATATTGTTCATTTTCAAGCTCTACTAAATCTAAAAATTCAAATTTAACCTCATTTCCATTTTCATCATTTAATGAAACTATATTATCTAACTCCTCATTTTCAAAATTTTCGTCCATTTTTTCTCCTTTCAATTTTTTATATATTTTTTTAAAATTAAAAATCTTATTTTATATTTTTTGTCTATCAATATAAGTTTCTAATATATATACAGCAGATATAGTGTCTACTATATTTTTCTTTGTATGCTTGTTTATTACTAAAAAATTCATAGTTTTATGTGCTTCTACCGTTGTAAGTCTTTCATCTATATAGTCAATTTTTATTTTATTATATTTACATTTTAGTTTATGAATAAATTTTTTAGTTAGATTTGCTCTTTCTGAGATATCTCCATTCATATGATATGGCATTCCAACTACAATAGTTTCTATATTATATTTTTCAAGCAATTCATCAATTTTTTTTAGAATTATCTTATCACTGCCATTTGAATTAATTGTTTCTAGTCCTTGAGCCGTTATACCTAGTTCATCAGTAATAGCAAACCCCGTTCTAACTTTCCCATAATCAATACCTAAAGTTCTCATTATTGTTCTAATCCTATATAATATTTTACCATTTTTTCTAAAAGTTCATCTCTTTCAATGCTTCTAATTTGAGTTCTTGCGTCATTATGGCTAGTAATATATGTTGGATCTCCTGATAATATATAACCAACTATTTGATTAATTGGGTTGTATCCTTTTTCAACTAATGCTTCATAAACATCTTTTAATATTTTTTTACTGTCAACTTCCTTATTTTTTTCTACTTTAAAAAACATTGTCTTGTCTAAATCCATAAAAACCTCCTTATATACTATTAATTTGACTTTCGTCTTTTGAAGCTTCGTCTAAATATTTTTCTAATTTCTTTAGAACCTCTTCAATTCCAGTTCCTTTATAATAGGTTGCTACTACAAAGTTTAAAGATGGACTAACTTCAATATTTTCAATCTTTTTCTTTTTACTCTTTTTCTTTTCTATGCTTATATCTTCAATTTCCAAATTATTTTCTGGCTTTAAAGAAATTTTTAAATTTTCAGTATTTTCTTTTAGTTCATTTATAAAATCTTGAAGATTATCTTGTTCTACTCCAGAAAAGACTATTACAAATTTTGGTCCCATATACCTAACAAATATATATGAATCTGATATACTTCCTTGTATATATTCACTAACTTTTGTTATGACCTTATTTCCTAATTCTCTAGATATTCTATTAATATTTTCTATATTAGATATTCTAAACATACATATACTTGAAAGTGTATATTGATCAATAATCTTTTTACCTTCGCCATAAAGATATTCAGCAGAATTTAGTCCTGTAAACAAGTCTTTTCTAACAATATTTTCTAATATTTTTTGATAATCCACTGTTTTTAGTACTGATATTATATTTTCTTTTACAGTTTCAAAAATTACAGTATCTATGTTATCAAAATCATGTGGTATACCACTTTCTATTATCCAATATCCTACATATACATTGTCTATATAAAGAGGGAAAAATAACGCCGATTTGGCTCTATCAAATTCTTTCTCTTGATATGGCAATTTTTCCTTTTCACTATTTACAGTAATATATTTAGGACTAGTAGAAGCTATACTATCTTTAAATATATCAACCTCATGAAGTCTTCTTAATGTATCCCAGTGATTAGCTGCAACATTTGATGCTTTAATTACATAGTCTGTTCCATCAAATACCACTATTGTAGAATATTTTATTTGATATTTTTCAATAAGAACATTATTTATTGACTTTATTTTTTTATCTACACTAATATCGCTTCCAATAATATTCATAAAATCCTGTAATACATTAAGGTTTGTAAGTCTGTTGCTTTGCATCTTAAAAGCTTGTATTCTTTTATATAAAGATAAATTATATATTACTAACATAGTTATAGCTAAAACTAAAATTATTACTACTATTATCAACGTTGTCTCCTCCGTTATACTTAACTTTTAATATTTTTTTCTCTTACTATCTAATGTACTATTCATACTTGGTGAGAAAGAAGACGTATATCCCTTTTTAGATTCTTTTTTATTGTTTTTTTGTCCTGGCAATAATGGATAAACTACTTGTGCTAAATCATTTAGTTTTTGTCTAAATTCTTTTGGATATACATTAACTTTTATTTCGCACTCAATTAAACTCTCTAAATATTTAATATAAACATCTTCGTCAAATGGTATTTGAGCTGAAATTTTAGCATTTGTTCTGTCAAATAGTTCTGTCATAAATGACATTTCAGGATCATTATAATTTGACATTCCACCTACAATGTTTTTACTGCCAAGTCCCTTAATTCTTAAAATTTTATTTATGACTATTCTAATTTTTCTTTCATCTAAAACATTTTTTACTTTTAATTCTCTTAAAAATTCTGTTAAAGGTTGAATTGTAAGAACATCCATTGTCTGTACTAAATATATTTCTTGAGCTTTGCTGAAATATTCAATAGGTGTTGAAAAGTCACAATCAATTAATACTAAAGAATGATTTTTAATTAATCCCTCTAATATTGGTCTAGAATCTTTTATTTGTTCATTTTTACTTGGTATAGTTGTATAAACTGTTAAATTATTGTTAACTTTAATTCCTTCTGCTTCTCCATTTTTTAATTTTTCAAATGAATTTGAAGCTATTTTTCTAAGATCCTCGTCATTTTTTGTATATATATAATACGCATTTTTATTTACTGTTGTATCTAAAATTGCTGTATCTACACCCATTTCAGATAATATAATAGCTAAATTATTTATCATGAATGATGTTCCATTTTTGCTAGTTCCAACAAATGAAACAACTTTTTTATTCTGTGATAGTAAGCTTTCAAATTCTTCGTCATCAAAAACATTATCATAGCTTTTCATATATGTATTTTTATTAAGATTGGTATGAAATTCGATTTCCGATTTTTTCTTTTCATTAAAATCACTTATATTTTCAGTAACGTCATCATTGAAGTCGTTAAGTCCTGGAAGTACATCATCATCGTCTTCATCGTCATCGTCTTCATCATCATCTGAATCGTCTGTATTAACTGTATTATTTTCCCAATTATCCTCCATTCCAGGTAAGGTAACTTCTTTTGAAAAATCAAATTCATTTTTGTTCTCTTCTTCATTCTCTTCAATGTCATCTTCTGCATTGCTATCATCATAAAGTTGACTAAAAATGTCTTCTTGTTCATCTGCTACTTCATTTTTTTTCGGTCTTCCTCTTTTTTTCTTTGCTGGAATTGCGTCTTCTTCAACTGGTTGTATTTTTTTAGGTCTTCCTCTTCTTTTTGGTTCTTGTACTGTTATATTTTGAATGTTATCATCTACGTCTTCATTTTCGTCATCAAAATCATAGTTCTCATTAAGTTCCTCTTTTTTTGTACTTATTTTTTTATACATATTTTTATCAAGTGATGTAGGAACAACAACTGGTTTTGATGGTTTTTCTTTAGTTTCTGCACCTATAAGCTTTTCACTTGTTCCTGATTTAACCTTTAAAGATTTTGAAATACCTTTTTTATAACTTTTTTTTGTTTTCTTTTCAGTTGATGGTTGAGAAGTATTGTTATTATCATATCCGTACAATATTTTGGTATTCTGCAGAATTTTCACTTAAAATTTCTTTAACATTTTCTGGCAATATTGCAGCTATTAATTTTAATTGGGCTTTGTTATACTGTGAAACAACATTTTTAAAGCTTTTTACGCATTGTTCTTCATCTTTTCCAACTCTTTTGAAATGTCTTAGAATATTTTGAAGTTCCATTTCATCCACTTCATTTTCATCTTCTCTTTCATAACG